>JAGOBN010000747.1 GCA_017999235.1 Anaerolineales bacterium
GTTAAAAGCCAACGCCCCCGCCGTTTGTTGTTGGCGGGGGCGTTGGCTTTTAAGCGCTTAAGGCGCGCCGAGCAGCGTCACCGTCACCTGCCAGCGGTCGGTGGCCGGCAGTGTGAAAGCGGGGCTGGCAGCCCACAGCGCACCGCCGCGCTGGGTGTAAATGACCCAGCGGAACGGGCCGGCGCCCAGCCCTTCCGCGGCCGCCCACCAGGTTTTCCGGCCGGCCTCCAACAACCCCTGCCACCCCGTCACCTCCTGCCATTGCCCCCGGCCATCCTGCCATTGCACGCCCGTCCAGGCGCCCGCCGGCGCGGCGGCGGCCTGCAGGCTGAACTGCACACCGGCTGGCGCGGCCGCGCCGGAAGTCACGGTCCAGCCGGCTTTCTCGGAGCTGGCGGGTTGGGCGGTGACCAGCACCGTCAGGCCGGCCGCGGCCGGCAAGTTAAACACGGGGCTGGTGGCCCACACGGCGCCGCCCGGCTGTGCGTAAACCACCCAGCGGAAGGGGCCGGCGCCAAAAGCCGCCGGCGCCACCCGCCACGTCTTGCGGCCGTCGGCGTCCAGCGTCCCCTGCCAGCCGGTGACCGTCAGCCATTGGCCCTGGCCCGTCTGCCATTGCACCGCGGTCCAGGCTTGACTCGGCGCGCCGGGCGCCGCCAGCACGATGCCGGTGGCATTTTGTTCGCTCAAAGCGGTGGCGGTGGCCCACACCGGGGTGCGTTCCCATTCGCCCGCCAACGCCACGCGGGCGGTGGATTGCGCTAGGCCGACCATGACGCTCAGCACGCCCAGCAAGGCCAGCCCGGTGAGGCGCGTGAGAGATGAAACGCGGGGAGACTTCATGGCAAGGGTCCTTCTTCCGACCGGGGCGCCAGCGGCTGCGTCAGCCCGGGAACCTCGGAGGCGCTGAGCGTCTCGGCGGCGGTCAACCCGTCTGGGCTGTGCCACTCGGCGCGATTGTTGGTTTCGTCGCTTTCCAGCACCGTGCCGGCCGGATTGCCGACGTTGCTGAAGCTGTCCACATATACATACACGGCGCGGGTGCCGGCCGGGAGGCTGCCTGGCCAGATCGTATTGTCGCTCACGTAGCTGTCCGGCGTGGAGGTCAGCGTCAGGCTCTGGCCCGGCGCCAGCGGGCCGGCCACGAACCAGGCGATGCCGTAACACGGGTCCGCCGCGCAGCGGGTATCCCAGGCGCCGGCCTGCGTGGGCGCCGCGCTGGGATCGAGATACAGATCCACCCAGAAATTGACGGCCGGCGCCGCGCCCTGATTGGTGATCACCACACTCACCGTCACCGGCTGGCCGGCGGCCGGCGCGGCGGGGCTGAAGCTCAGCCCGCTCACCAGATCCGGCGCCGCGCTGTAGTTGTTCATCACCAACGGCAGGAACAACTGCTGGCCGCCGGTGGTGGGGATCACCACCACCACCACGGTGACCGAGGCGGTGGCGGAGCCGGCGCTGTTGCTGGCCGTGACTACGGCCGTATACACGCCGGCCGCCGCGTAGGTGTGGGACGCGGTTGCCCCGCTGCCGGCGGCGCCGTCACCGAAATCCCAGGCATAGCTCACGTTGCTCCCGGCGGTCAGCGTGGCCGTGAAGTTCGTGGCCGCCCCGACGACGGTCGGGCCGTCACTGGCGGCGGTCAGCTCGGCGATGGCGATCTCGCCGACGCTGACGATCACGTCATCCGGCGCGCTGGCCAGGCCGAGCGCGTCGGTGACGGTCAGGGTAAAGGTCAGCACCGCCGGCGCCGCCGGGGCGGTGAAGGTCGGTTGGGCGGCGGCCGGGTCGCTCAAGCTGACGGCCGGCCCGCCCGTTTGCTGCCAGCCAAAGGCCAGCGGCAGCGGGCCGTCGCCATCGAAGCTGGCGCCGCCATCGAGGCTGACCGCGGCGCTGGTGTTGACGGTCTGATCCGGGCCGGCGTTAGCGGTGGGAGCGTCGTTGACGGCCGTGACCGTGAGGGTGATGGTGCCAGTGGCCGCGCCGCCGGCGCCGTCCGAGAGCGTGTAGGTGAACGTGTCCAGGCCGACGTAGTTGGCGCTGGGCGTGTAGATGACCGTGACGCCGTCGGTGGCGGCGGTGCCATTGGCGGGGGCGCTGACGCCGGTGATCGTGAGGGCATTGGCGGGCAGGTCGCCATCGGTGTCATTGGCCCGCACATCCAACGGAACAGCCAGGGCATCCTCGGTCACCGTGAAGGTGTCACCGTTCGCCGCCGGCGCGGCGTTGACTTCGGCGACGTTGACGGTGATGGTCTCGAAGTCATCGAGGGCCGGCGCGCCGTCGTCGGTGACGCGGATGGTGATGGCGAAGGAACCGGGGCCGTCGGCTTCGGCCGGGGTCCAGGCGAAGGCGCCGGTGGCGGGGTTGATGGACGCGGCGGCCGGGGCGCCGGCGTCGAGCGAGAAGGTCAGGGTGTTGGCGGGCAGGTCGGCGTCGGTGGCGCTGGCGGTGAAGGTCAGGGCCGCGCCTTCGTTGACGCTTTGGTTGCCGATGGCGGCCAGCACCGGCGCGGCGTTGACTTCGGCGACGTTGACAGTGATGGTCTCGAAGTCATCGAGGGCCGGCGCGCCGTCGTCGGTGACGCGGATGGTGATGGCGAAGGCACCGGGGCCGTCGGCTTCGGCCGGGGTCCAGGTGAAGGCGCCGGTGGTTGGGTTGATGGCGGCGCCGGCCGGGGCGCCGGCGTCGAGCGAG
>JAGOBN010000748.1 GCA_017999235.1 Anaerolineales bacterium
GGTGTCGATGGACCGGATCCGGGCATGGGCGTGCGGGCTGCGCAGGACGGCGCCGTGCAGCATTCCGGGCAGGCGCAGGTCGGCGCCGTACTGGGCGCGGCCCGTGACCTTATCGACGCCGTCGTGGCGGAGGGGTGTGGTGCCGATGACGCGGAACGGGGTGGGCGGGTCAGTGGGCGTGGTCATCGCGCTGCCTCCGGCTGGGGCCGGCCGGCCGCAGCCAACACGGCCCGGACAATGCGGTCATAGCCCGTGCAGCGGCACAGGTTGCCGGCCAGCCACTGCCGGACTTCCAGTTCGGTGGGCGCGGGGTTGCAGTCCAGCGGCGCCTTGGCGGCGACGATGAAGCCGGGCGTGCAGAACCCGCACTGCAGGGCGGCGTGCTCCAGAAACTGCTGCTGAAGGGGGTGCAGGCCCTCTGGTGGCGCAAGGCCTTCAATCGTCGTCACCGACCGGCCCTGGGCTTCCACGGCCAGCACCAGGCAGGCGTTGACCAGGGCGCCGTCGAGGAGGACATTGCAGGCCCCGCAGTTGCCGTTATTGCAGCCTTCTTTGGCGCCGGTCAGCCCGAAGGTGTCGCGCAGGACTTCCAGCAGGCTTTGCCGGGGTTCGCACAAGAACTCGACCGGGTCGCCGTTGAGCGTGGTTTGAACGTGAGTCATGGTTGCCATGTTTTAGGCCCGGGCCCTTTCCACCGCGCCTTCCAGGGCGCGGCGCATCAAGACGGCGCTCAAGTGGCGGCGGAAATCGGCGGTGCCGCGCACATCATCAATGGGCTGGGCCGCGGCTTGCGCCAGCCGCGCGGCCTCCGCCAGGGTCTCGGCCTGGACGGGCCGGCCGGCCAGGTAGGCGCCGGCCTCCGGGATCAAGAGCGGGGTGGCGGCCACGGCGCCCAGGGCCAGCCGCGCGGACTGGAAGTGCCGGCCGTCCGGCGTCAGCGTGACGGCGGCCGCCGCGCCGACCACGGCGATATCCATCTCATTGCGCGGGATGAAGCGCAGATAATGCGCGCCGAAATGGGGCGGGGGCGGGGACAAAGTGACGGCCGTCAGGATTTCTCCCGGGCGCAAAGCGGTGCGGCCGGGCGCGACGCAGAAGGCCTCCACGGGCAGGGTGCGGGTCCCCTCCGGGCCGGCGATGACGCACATGGCGGCATGCACCAGCAGCGCCGGGATCGAGTCGGCGGCCGGCGAGGCGTTGCACAGGTTGCCGCCGACGGTGGCCCGGAACTGGATCTGGACCGCGCCGATGACGTGCAGGCCGTCCACGACGCCGGGATAGTGCTGGATCACGGCCGGGTCGTGGCAGACCGTGTAGCACGCGGCCGCCGCCCCCAACCGCAGACCGAGTTCGGGATGGTAGGTGATGGCGGTCAGTTCGGGGATGTGCTTAAGATCGATCACGCGATCGGCCCGCCGCCGGCCTTCCCGCAGCTGGGGGAGAAGATCGGTACCGCCGGCCAGCAAATGGGTCTGGCCGGGGCTGGCGGCCAGCAATGCCAGGGCTTGGTCCAGACTGCCGGGGGCCGCATACTCAAAAGGCTGCATAGGCACCTCCAAAACAACGTTGATGTTTTGGATAAATTATGACATAGATTTCTCCGGCCGGAGGCTGGTGTTCGGGCTGGCGCGCCGGCCGCGCCCGCGGCCCGCCGTCCGGCCGGCTTCGGCCTATACTGGTAATCAGTCACCCGACGGAGGTGGACGCTTGAGCCAGCCCGCGGTCGTTTTGATCCACCCGCCCAGCATCTACGATTTTCGGGAGCGCCCCATCTTCTATGGGCCGCTGAGCGATGTGATTCCCTCCTCGCCCGTCTTCGAAATGTATCCGGTCGGTTTCTTGACCCTGGCCGCGTATCTGCGCCGGCACGGTTATCGGGTCCAGATCGTGAACCTGGCGCTGTTGATGATGCGCAGCCGCCGCTTTCAGCCGGAGCCGCTCTTGCGCCGGCTGCGGCCGCGGCTGTTTGGCCTGGACCTGCACTGGCTGCCGCATGCCCAGGGCGCGCTGGCGGTGGCCGCGCTGCTCAAGCGCCTGCACCCGGAGATCCCCATTGTCGTGGGCGGGATCTCGGCCAGCTATTTCCAGGCGGAGTTGATCCAGGAGCCGGCGGTGGATTTTGTCCTGCGCGGCAGTGTGACCGAGCCGGGCCTGCTGGCCCTGGTGCGCGCCCTGGAGGCCGGCCGCCGTTTTGAGGCGGTGCCGAATCTGGTTTGGAAGGCGGGCGGGGAAGTCCAGGTCAACGCGCCGGGGCCGGCGCCGGCCTCGCTCGACGAGTACGCTCTTCAATTGGGGCCCTTGGTGTGGGAGGTGGCGCGCCGGCTGGATTTTTGGGCCAGCGCGCCGTTTCATACCTGGTGGCGTCATCCCATCACGGCCGTCTTCACCGTGCGCGGCTGTGATCATCAGTGCGTCACTTGCGGCGCCTCCCAGGCCGCCTTTGATCGGTTTATGCCGGGGCCGCACCCGCTCCGGCGCGGCCCGGCCGCCATTGCGGAGGCGGTCCAGACGCTGGCGGCCCTGACGCGTGCCCCGATCTTTTTGGTGGGTGATCTGCGCGATGGCGGCGAGCCGTATGCGCGCGCGGTGGTGGCGGCGTTGGCGCGCCGCCCGGTGGAGAACCGGCTGGTGTTTGAGTTCTTCACGCCGCCTCCGGATGAGTTTCTGGCCTGTCTGGAGGGGGCACTGCCGCACTGGG
>JAGOBN010000749.1 GCA_017999235.1 Anaerolineales bacterium
CTTGCAGCCCGCGTCTCGGCTCTATCGGGAGCCACATGACCCAAGGGGCGGGGCTGGAAAACGGCTCGTCGGAGTGTGACTGAATGCCTTATACCCTGCTGGCCCGCTACTACGATCTCGACAACGCCGAATTTACCGAGGATCTCGCTTTTTGGCTGGAGCTGGCCGAGGAACACGGCGGCCCCATCTTGGAATTAGGCTGCGGCACCGGGCGGGTGCTCCTGCCGCTGGCGCGCCGAGGCTACGCCGTGACCGGCGTGGACAATTCGCCGGCGATGCTGGCCCGGCTGGAGGCGAAGCTGGCGGTGGCGCAAAAGATGCACGCCGGCCAGCGGCCCACGCCGCCGGCCCTGATCCAGGCGGACCTGGCGGCGTTCTCGGCCGCCGGCCCGTTTCAGCTGGCGGTGATGCCGTTTAACACCTTCATGCATCTGCTGACGCCGGAAGCGCAGGCGGCGGCGCTGGCCAACATCCGCCGGCATTTGGCGCCGGGCGCGCCGCTGGTGCTGGATCTGATCAACCCGGCGGACGCCTATGCCGCCGCGGAACAAGGTGTGACTTTGGAGCGGGTCTTCACCGATGGGGAGCGGACGGTGCAGGTGTTTTCATCCCTGCGCCTGGACCGCGCCGCGCAGTTGGGCGCGATCACGTGGCTGTATGACTCGGTCGGGGCGGCTGGCGATCTTCAGCGCACCACCGTGCCGCTGACCATGCGCTACACCTTCCCCGGCGAAATGCGCTGGCTGCTGGAAAAGACTGGCTTTGCGCTGGCGCACCTCTACGGGGATTATGACCGTTCGCCGTTTGCCGAGGGGGCGCCGCGCCTGCTGGTGCTGGCCGCCGCCGTCTGAGGCCGGCCTTTACGCCTCGCCGGCCTCTTCACGGGCGAGGCGCTGGAAGTATTCATCCAGATAGCGGTGCCGCTCGGCGGCCAGGGCGCGGGCGGCCGGCGTGTGCAGGCGGTCTTTGATCTTGGAGAGTTTGAACAGATATTCGTGATAGGGGGTATGCGGCTCGCCGGGCTCGGTTTGGCCGGTGGCCCGGAAGCGCTCGGACGGCGCGCCCGTCAACGGCTGGCCGGCCAGGGCCGCGTAAGCCATCGCCCGCGCCGCGCCGATGGCGCCCAGCACATCCAGCTTGTCGCTGTCAAACAAAATCTGCGCTTCGAGCGTGCGCGGCGCTTCGGCGCCCCGGAAGCGATGGGCGCGGATGCAGTGCTGCACGGCCGCGATGCGCTCCGCCGGCCAGCCCTCCGCCGCCAGCACCGTGGCGGCGAAAGCGGCGGAGTTCTCGTGGTGGGCGGCCCGGCCGGCTGCGTCGGCGGGCGCCGCGCCCTCCGCGTCATGCAGCAGCACCGCCGCGCGCAGGAGCTCTAAGTCCGCGCCCAGCTCGCGGCCCAGGCGCTCGGCCAGGGCCAGCACGCGCTGGACGTGTTGAAAATCATGCACGGGGTCGGCGGCGGCGTACCAGGCGCGGGCTTGTTCGAGCGTGGGCATTACTGCTCGCTGCCGTCCGCCTTCTTGCTGCCGATCTCCACCAGTTGGATCTGCGTCTGATAGCGCTTGCCGTCGATCTCAATCTTGCTGTTGGCGTAGTAGCCGCGCGACCCGGTCTTGAATTCTTTCGGGGGCAGGGTCATCACGCCCAAGAGCTTGCCGTCGTCGGTCTTGATTTCGGCGATGATCAACATAGCGGCCTCCAGCTTAGAAAAGAAAAGGTTGCTCCGCCGGCCGGTCGTCGGCGGCGACGACAAAAGCCAGCGCTTGATCTTGGGTATGGCTCAGGCTGACCGCCCAGGTGCGCCAGCCCTGTTCGGCCGCCCGCCGGCGGGCCGCGCCGTGCAGGCGCAGTTCCGGCTCGCGCCGCGGGCCGCGCACCACTTCGATCTCCGTCCAACCCACGTCGCCAATGCCGCAGCCCAGGGCTTTGGCGGCGGCTTCTTTGGCCGCGAAGCGCGCCGCCAGCGACGCCGGCTGGCCGGCGCAATCGGCGCGCTCCTGCGCGGTAAAGACGCGGTTCAGAAAGCGCTCCCCATGCCGGGCCAGCGCCGCCCGCACGCGCTCCACCGCGATCAGGTCAACGCCGGCGCGCAGCATCAGGCCGCCGCGGCCTCCGGGCCGGCCACCGCCAGCGCGAACTGCTCGGCGCTCAGGAATTCCCGGGCGGTCTCCAAAACATCGTCGCGCGTGATGGCGCGGATCATGGCCGGATAGCGGTGCATGTAATCCAGCCCCAGGTCAAACAGTTCCATCGAGCTGAGCGTGCTGGCCACGCCTTCGTTGGTTTCCAGGCTGAGCGGCAGGCGGCCGATGAACTGCGCCTGGTTGTCTTCCAGTTCCGCCGGCGTGACGCGCCGGCCCAGGAATTTGGCGATCTCGCGCCGCATCAGGTCCACGGCCTGCGGCACCTTGGCCGGGTTGACGCCGGCGTAGGCGTGCCAGGCGCCCGGCCCCAAGCCGCCGCTGACCGTGCTGCCGGCGTAGTACGCCAGGCCGTTCTTCTCGCGCACCACATGGCCGATGCGCCCGCCCATGCCAAAGACGCCCAGGATGTTGTTGGCCAGGCGCGCGGCCAGGAAGCGCGGGTGCTGGCGCGCCGGCCCCGGCACGCCCAGGATGATGTCGCTCTGCGCTTTGCCGGGCAGGGCCACGTGCCGGCGGATCAGGCTGGCCGGCCGGCCCACCGCCGGCAGG
>JAGOBN010000750.1 GCA_017999235.1 Anaerolineales bacterium
GCGTGAGGGTCAGCGTCTTGCCGTCCGCGCTGATGCCGCCGTTGGCGGCGGAGGGGATGTCGGTCACCAGTTCCGGGTAGGGCTGATTGCTGGCGTCAAACGACCACGCGCCCTTCAGCCAGAACTGGCGGGTGATGTCCGAGAACCACATGGACGAGTAGAGCGGGTTGAGGTTGTCCGGCTCTTGCACGAAGGTGATGTTGGCCGTGCCCGCAAACGTCATTGCCGGCGCGGCAGTGGCGGCCGGCGCCGAGGTGGCGGCCGGCGCGGCGGTGGCTTGGGGGGCGTCAGTAGCCTGCGGGGCCGCAGTTGGCGTGGCCTGCGGCGCGCAGGCGGCCAAGGCCAGGCCGGCCACCGCCAGCCCGCTCAGCCCGCGAAACAGCACGGATGTGTGCTTCATGACTTCTTCTCCTCCAGATAAGACGAATAGACGGGCGATAGCAACGTAAAGTCCGGGTCGTCGACCGGTCGATCACCTTCTTTCTGGCTATGCAATTGCAGGGCGGGAGTTGGGCGTGAGTATAGGGGTGTCCCCGCCAGCCGTCAACCCGATTCTGCCTGCGCCGCCGTTAGAGACTCTATCGGCGCGGCGGCCGGCGGGTTCACTGGGAGCGGTCAGGGGCGGAGAAAGACGATCAGGCCGCCGGCCGCCAGGGCCATCAGCCCATATTCCAGGCCGGCGCGGCGGGTGAAGCGGCCGGCCAGGATCTGGCTGGCCAGCCCGACCAGGATGTAGAAGACCAGCAGCAGCAGGGCCGCGGCGCCGCCGGTGGTCATCCGCCAGTACAGCACCGCCCACAACGCCTCGGCGCACACCAGGCCCGTGATCAGCGCGTAGAAGGCGGCGCGCCCGGCGCGGGCGCCGTTGAGCGTGAACAGCCGCCAAGCCAGGGCGGCGGCCACCCCGCCGGCGATGGTGGCGACGATGGCGGCGCGCGCGCCGATGTTGTGCAGCACCGCAAACAGCACCAGCGCCAGGCCGTATGTCAGCGCGTTCAAGGCCAGGGCCGCCGTATCGTGGCCGGGGTCCTCCGGCGCCACCACCGTGAACTCGGCCAGGAGCACGGCCGTCAGGCTGACCGCGACGGCGGCCAGCCCCAGCCACCAGGCCGGCCCATCCGGCAGCCGCTCCAGGCCGGCGCCCAGCACCAACGCCGCCGCGCCCGGCACGATCCAATGGGCCAGGGTGGTGTGCGGCCCGTCCGGCGCCGCGAAGCGCGGATGGGCGCGGATCAGGGCGTCCGCGCCGGTGCTGATCAGGGCCGCCACCAGCAACTGAATGACGAACGGGCCGCTGAGTTCCAGGCCCAGCGCCGAGCCCAGCAAGGTGGTGTCCACCGCCAGGGCGGGCAGATTAAGAAACCGCGACAAGGTGTACGCCAGCACGATCACGGCGATCAACACGCTCAGCCGGTCGCGGCTGGGGAGGTAACGCATCGGCGGCATGCCGCCATTATAGTCCGCCGGCGGCCGGGGCCGTTATAATCGACCGCGTGATCATCCTGGCTGTGGTCCTGGGTCTCGGAGCGGGGGTGCTGGCCAACTGCCTGGCGGACGACTTGCCGGCGGAGGAGGCCGGCCAGCCCCGGCCGCTGCGCCGGCCGCACTGCCACCAGTGCGGTATGGCCCTGCCGGTCAGCCGCTGGTCGGCGCTGGGCGCGTGGCTGACCGGGCGCGGCCGTTGCTCGAACTGCGCGGCGGCGCGGGGCGCGCGGGCCGTTTGGGTGGAGGCCGGCGCGGCCCTGGGCGGCGCGGCGTTGTGGCTCTGGGCCGGCGGTGACCTGGGCCGCTGGGCGGCGGCCGGCGTGGTCGCTTTCATTTTCCTGGTGATTACGATTATTGATATCGAACACCGCCTGATCCTGTGGCGGGTGGTGTGGGTCTCCGGGGTGGTCTTGCTGGCGCTGGGGGGGCTTTCACCGGACCGGGGCTGGTCCAAGACCCTCATTGGGGGCGTGGTTGGCTATGGGTTGGTGGCGCTCTTATTCCTGCTGGGCCAGGCCTATGCTTGGGGGGTGGCGCGGCTGCGCGGTCAGCCCCTGGATGAGATCGCCTTCGGCGGCGGGGATGTCAATTTGGCCGGCCTGATCGGTCTGGCGGTGGGTTGGTCGGGCGTGTTGGTGGCCCTGTTTCTGGGCGTGCTGGCCGCGGGCGTGTTCAGCTTGGGGTATATCGTTTTTCTGGTGGCGCGCCGGCGGTACAACCCCCATATCCCCATCCCCTACGGCCCATTTTTGATTGCCGGAGCGCTGGCCATATACTTGTACGGCCGGGAGCTGGCGGGGTGGTGGCTGGCGGGACGCTAGGCGGCGTCTGGTAGAATTTTTAACAGCGGCGGGTTTAACATCTCAGGAGGTTAGTCATGAACGCGACGATCCGAAGATTGGGGTTACTCGCCTTGGCGGCGGCGTTTAGTTGGGGAGCTACGCTGCCGGCGGCGCGCGCGGCGGTGAGCGGCCAGCAGTTGCTGGGCGTGGATCAAACGGCGGGTTCCCTCGCCGACGGCGGCATCTCTTCCAATTTGCCGAATCTGAGCGGCGGGCCGCGCAGCGCCCAGGCCGCCGACGATTTCAAGGTCACGACCGCCGCCGCCACCCAATATTGGCGCATCCAGACGATTTCCGTGCTGGGCCAGAACGTCAGCGCGCCCACGGTGGATCAGGTGTTGATCCGGGTGTACACGGATAATGGC
>JAGOBN010000090.1 GCA_017999235.1 Anaerolineales bacterium
GGCTTGGGACGCGCGTCGGGGTTTCTGTGGGCGGCGCGGTATTGGTCGGCGCCGGCGTAGCCGTGCGGGTGGCGGTGGCGGCCGTGGTCTGGGTGGCCGTGGGCGGCGCGGTATTGGTCGGCGCCGGCGTAGCCGTGCGGGTGGCGGTGGCGGCCGTGGTCTGGGTGGCCGTGGGCGGCGCGGTATTGGTCGGCGCCGGTGTGACGGTGCGGGTGGCGCTGGCGGCCGTGACCACGGCCGTTGCACTCAGGCTGGGCGCGGCGGTCACGGCCCCGGCCCCCGTCGTCGGCGAGGCGGTGAAAGCCCGCGTCGGCGCCGGGGTGGCGCTGGGCGGCCGCGCCGCCACCTCGGTGATGGCCGGCGCGGGCAGGGTGACGGTGAGGGCCGGCGTGGCGGCCCCTTGCGCTCCGCCCAGCGGGGTGGCCGCCGCCAGCAGCGGGGTATTCCGCAGCGCGGCGTAAAAGAGCGCGGCCAGGCCCAGCAGCGCCAAAGCGATCATGCCATAGAAGAGCGCCAGCAAGACGCGCCACCGCGTCCGTACCGGGATTTCCAGCAGGCGGTTGCGGCCGCCGCGCGCGGCGGGCGGCGGCGGTGTGGCACCAAAATACGGCGTCGGGCGCGGAAAGGCGGGCGGTTCGGCGGCCGGTCCGCGGGCGGCCTCCGCCGGCCAGCGCTCTTGCTCAACCGGCTCCAGCGGCTCGCTGAAAGCCGCGGTCTCCGCCCCTTCACCGGCGGCCACTGGTTCCGCCAGCTCAGATGCTTCGGGCGGCTCGCCGGCCGGCCGCTCACTCGCCGCCGCGCGGCGCGGGCGTTTGGGCCGCGGCCGGGGCCGCGCCTCGGAGCCGGGCTCGCCGGCCGGCTGCTCGGTCTCCGCGCCGGATGTCAACGCGGCGGCCTCCTCTTCAGGCGGGGCCGGCGGCTCCGGCACTTCTTCCAGCGTTAAGGAGGGCAGCAGACTGGCATACAGGCGTGGCCCCACCCCGCTGACCAGGATCAGATCCCGCACATCTTGGAAAGGACGGGCGGCGATGATGCGGCGCGCCAAAGCCGGCCCGACCCCCGGCAGTTGGGTGAGCGTCTCCAGACGGGCGGTATTTAGATTAACCAGGGGGGGCGGAGTCTTGGACATGGGCACGGCGCGGCTCAGGGGCTCAAGCCCCAGGCCGACATATCGTCAAAGCTGGTTTGCAGGTTGGTAGTGGCGCCGGCCTTGGCAAAGGCGCCAAAGAAGCCCGGCGTGGGATCAGCCTCATTGTAGACGGCGACCGGCTGATCGTTCACGTACAGGCTGATCTTGCGGCCTTCGGCGCGCACCGCCAACAGGTTGGCGGCCTCGGAACCGGTGGCCGCCTCCGGCGTGAAGGTAAAGTCAATCAAAAACTGGAACTCGCCGTTCACGCGCCGCACCAAACGGTAACGCCCATCGCAGGCGAGGCCGAACAAATAGAGGTTTAAGTCATCCTGCTGGCGGAAGACCAGGCCGGCGTAATCGCCCAACTGGCAGGCGCTCATCTGCATCAAGCCCTGGAAGTAAAAGTCTTCGGCGGAGTAGCTGTTGACCACCCAGGCGATGTTGCCGGGGGATTTGATCAGCACCCGCAGCCAGCCGGTCTCGACGGCAATCCGGCTGAAATCCGTCTCACCCACCGACCAGTAGCCGGCGGGGACAAAGGTCTCGTTAAACAACAGGCTGCCCACCCCGGCCAAGCCAGAGTTGGAGATGAAGGTGGTGGTGGCGGTGGGCAAGACGCTGGCGGCCGTGGCCGGCGCCGGGCTGGCGGTCGGTGCGGGCGCCGTCGGCGACGGCAACTCGGTCGGCGGCTGGGCGGCTTGAGTAGCCGCCAACGCCGCGCTGACCGCCGTGGCCAGCTGCGCGTCCGCCGGCGCCGGCGAGGCGAGGGCCGGGGCCGCGCTCGCCGCCAGGCCGCCCCAATGCAGCTGCCCTGAGGCAAAGGCCAGCGCCACGGCCAGCAGCGTAAAGGAAAACAGGGCCAAGACCACGCGCGGGCCGGCGTAGCTCTCAAACAAGGCGGTGCTCACCTGGCGGGTGAGCGGCACCAGGGCGGTGGAGGATCGTGGTGCCAGGCTGCGCCCCGGCCAGGCGGCCGGCCCCGGCTCAGCGATGATCACCGGCTCCACCACGTCCGGGGGCGGCAGCGGCCCGCCCGGCAAGGAGCGATAGGTGGTGGCTTCCGCGCCGGGGCCGGCATTAACATGTACGTGGACCTGGACGGGCGCCATGGAAACCGGATCGGCCGGCGGCGGGACGGGGCGTTTGGCGGCGCGCCGCGGGCGCGGAGCGGGGCGCGCCGCTGTGGAGGCCGGGGCCGGCGCCGAGCGGGGCCGGGCCACCTTCAGATACGGTGTCGCCTGCTCGTAACGCGGATACTCCAGGCCGGGGACCCGCAGCAGCTCTTTCGTCTGCCGAAAAGGCCGCCGGGCGATGATCCGCAGCGCCAATTCGGCATCCAGGCCCGGCACCTGAGCCAACACCTCGGCCGGCGCCGAATTGACATCGAGTTTCTTATGGCGAAGCGGGGACTCAGTCACAACACCCTCAGGGGGTCAAACCCGCCTCAGCCAGCGCTTGGACCGGGGCGGCGAAGTTCCTATTGTACCCTAGGGCCGCCCGCCAATCTTCCGCTGCGCCGGCCACATCCCCCAGGGCCGCGCGCGCGCGGCCGCGCCAATAATAGACTTCCTCAATATTATCGGCCTGGGCCAGGGTGGCCTCCGCCAGGGCGACGACCTCGGTATAGCGGCCGGCCTGGAAATAGGCTTCCAACGGGCCGTGCTGATACCACAGCATCCGCCAGGGCAGGCCCGTCTGGCGCGCCGCATCATAGGCGCCGGCCGCGCCGGCCCACTCGCCGCTGGCCGTCAAGCTGGTCCCCAAGTTGAACCAGGCAAAGGCCAAGTCCTGCTCGGTCAGGCGGGCGGTTTCCGCTTGGGCGACGCTGGCCGAACGCCGCAGCGCCGCTTGCGCGTCTAGGTCCGGCCCCAGGGCCGCGTCCAGATCTGCCTGGCGCTCCGGCGGGTACAGCACAATGTAAAGAAAATTGAAGGCGCGCCAGTCCCGTTCGAGATCCGCATACGTTTGAATGAAGTTGGGGCCGCGCAGCGAATCTTGCGTGGTGACTTGCTGGCGCTCGTCCGAATAGCCCGTGACCAAGGTGTAATGCCCTTCCCAGCCCTTTTCGGGCAGGAGGACCGTCGTCTGCAGCAGCACCGGGAAGCCGGCGGCGATCAAGTCCTTGACCCGCGGAAGCGTCCCGCCCATCCGGATTTCGGCGTGCAGCCCGACTTTGCGGGCATAGGCCGCCATCTCCTCTGGAGAAACATTGCGGTCGTTCGGGTCAGGCTTCAAAGCGTTGGCGGTGTTCGCCTGAGTCCCCTTCCAGCCCCAGAAGCTGAGCGCCATCGCCAACGTGGCCGGCCCGCAGTTGTTCACGCGCTGCCACACTTGCGTGACGCCGCTCAATTCCGCCTGGGGGGGCGGCGCGGGGCGCGGCTGTGTGGGGACCGGGCTCGGCGGCAGGGTGACCACGGCTTCCGGGGTGGGCATGGCCGGCGTCGGCGCGGCGGCGGCCACGGACACGGCCGTCGGCAGGGTGTCTGGCAGCTGCAGGACCTGACGGCGCGTGGAGGCCCAGAATTCCTGCCAGCGCCAGCCTACGCGTTCAGCTAGATTGGGCACCAGCACCCAACTGACGATTAGCACCGCGATGACGATGACTCCACCGCCCAGCCAAAACGTCCTTCGATCAACGTGCATAGTGCTTACTCATCGCAAAACCGGTCCCGGATCTAGTTGAGGCGCTTTTCCGCGCCCCATTCCCCTGTGAAATAAGTGATTGAGGCTGAATTATAGTAGAAGCGCAATACGGTAAATAGTGTTGTTCGAGGTTGGATTTTCTGTCAAGACGCCAACTTTTCCCCTAGCGCCATATTTAAGACCAACAACCAAACCGCCGGCCATCAGCCCACTGGGCCAATCGCCGGCGGCAGGGAGGAAACCGCGTTGTTCGGTTGAGCTACGGCTGGCGCTTAATCACTCCGGACTGCGCCGCCTCTTGGTCGTCGGCTTTGGGCGTGACAAAACCGACGACGCTCAGCACCACAAACAACACAATGATCCCTCCAATGAAAAGGGCGGCGACCGTCAACATTCCTTCTCCTCCGGTATGTTGAAAGATCACACCAGTTTGAGTATGCCGGTTTCGGCGCCGGCCCGAAATCACCTATCCGTCCCAAATCCGCCTCCCCAAAAGGACGGAGGTCGTCCCCGCATCTCCGCGTCGTGTTTAGCGGAGGTTATAACCGGCCGGCCGGCGGCCCTACCCGTTTGCCGCCGGCCGGGTCAGAATCCACGGCGATGCTGGACGGAGTCGTATCGTTTATCGCCGCCCTGCCTTTCTGGGGCATCGTGCTGCTGGGGCTGGCGCCGGTGGCCGGCCTGGTAGGCCTGGTCATTAGTCTGCGGTTCCTGGCCCGCCGGCGCCGCCTCCCCGCGCCGGTCCGCGTCGAGCGCAGCAGCGTCGGCCGGCCGCTCGACGAACTCCGCCAGTTGGTGCAGGCCTACTATCGGTCGCAGGGCTACGACACGGTGACCAGCGGGGAGCCGGACCAGCCGGCGGACACCTTGGCGCTCAAAGCGGCCCACACCATCCTGGTGCGCTGCCAGCCGGGCAAGACGCCGGCGGATGCGGAGGCCGTGACCGAGCTGGCGCGCGCCCGCGACCGGCTGCGGGCCGAACGCGCCGTGCTGATTGCGCCGGGCGGCTTCCTGGCCGCGGCGCGCCGGCGCGCGGTGGCGCTGGGGGTGGAGGTGCGCGACAACACCCAGATCGATCTGATGCGCGCCATCCTCGACCGGCGCGCCGGCGAAACCTCCCCGAACGCGCATTAATGCGCGTCCTATCTTCCGGGAGTACACTCCAAGCGCTATGGACTACAAAGATTACTATCAGGTCTTGGGCGTCGCCAAAAGCGCGACGGAGAAGGAAATCAAAGCCGCTTACCGGAAGCTGGCCCAGAAACACCACCCCGATAAAAACCCCGGCAACAAAGCCGCCGAGGAGAAGTTCAAGGACCTCAACGAGGCCTACGAGGTGCTGGGCGACCCGCAGAAGCGCGCCCGCTACGACCAGCTCGGCAGCAGCTACCACCAATGGGAGCGCTCCGGCCGGCCCGGCGGCGGTTTTGACTGGAGCCAATGGGCCGGGGGCGCCGGCGCCGGCGGCCAACGCGTGGACCCGCGCGATTTTAACGACCTCTTTGGCGGCGCCGGCGGCTTCTCGGATTTCTTCACCACGCTCTTTGGCGGCGGACGCGGCTTTGGCGAGGCCGGCCCGCGCCCGCGCGTGTCCCAGCGCGGCGGGGATCTGGAACAGCCGGTGGAGATCACGCTGGAGGAGGTCTACCAAGGCGCGCACCGCACGCTGCAAAAGGGCAGCCGCCGCCTGGAAGTCAACATTCCCCGCGGCGCGCGCACCGGCACCAAGGTGCGGATTGCGGGCGAAGGCGAACCCGGCCAGCCGGCCGGCGATCTCTTCCTCAAGGTCACCGTCCGGCCGCACGAACAATACGAGCGCGACGGCGACGACCTGCGGGTGGACGTCCCGGTGGACGTCTACACCGCCATCCTGGGCGGCGAAGTGCGCGTCAGCACGCTCAGCGGCGAAGTCATGCTCTCCATCCCGCCCGAAACCCAATCGGGCAAGAGCTTTCGTCTGGCCGGCCGCGGCCTGCCGCGGCTGCGCGAACCGCAGACCTACGGCGATCTGTACGCGCGCGTAGTCCTCAAAATCCCAACCCACTTAAGCGACCAGGAACGCCAGTTGTTCGCCGAACTGGCCGGCCTGCGTAAACGGCGCTGAGCGCCGCGTCTCACCGCGCCTTTATCTAGCCGCGCTACATTAACTGGCGTTCGCTCGTCGCCGTGTCCGTCTTTCGTGTCCTGGAGGTCCGTATGCGTCCCGTTTATCGTTTTCCCGCCCTGGCGGTGGCCGCGCTGGCGCTGGCCGGCCTGGCGTGCAATGCCTTTGTGACGTCCCCGCCCGCCGCGCCGGCCGCGCCCGTCGTCGTCACCCAGGTGGTGACCGCGCCGGCGCCGGTCAGCGCCCCGGCCGTCTCCATTTCATCGTCCGAAGAAGAGGCGCTCATCGCGCTCTATCAGCGTGTCGATCCGGCCGTGGTCTCCATCGCCATTCTCACCGAGCTGGGCTCCTCGGCCGGCTCCGGCTGGCTGTATGACGCCGAGGGCCACATCGTCACCAACCAGCACGTGGTCGAGGGCGCGACCGCCATCGAGGTCAACTTCGCGTCTGGCTTCAAGACCCGCGCCGAAGTGGTGGGGACGGATCCGGATGCGGATCTGGCCGTGATCAAAGCCGACCGGCTCCCGGCCGGTGTGCAGCCGCTGACGCTGGGTGATTCCAGCCTGGTGCAGGTGGGCCAGCGCGCCATCGCCATCGGCAACCCCTTCCGGCAGGCCGGCACGATGACGCTCGGCATCATCTCCAGCCTGGGGCGCACCCAGGAGGGCAACCGCACCAACGCCGATGGCAGCAGTTTCTCCACCCCCGATATCATTCAGACCGACGCGCCGATCAACCCTGGCAACTCGGGCGGGCCGCTGCTCAACCTGAGCGGCGAGGTGATCGGCGTGGTGCGTTCCATCGCCGTGGACACCAACACCGCTAACCCCGCCAACTCGGGCGTCGGTTACGCCATCGCCGCCAACACGGTCCGCCAGATCGTGCCGTTCCTGATTAAAGACGGTAAGTTTGTCTACCCGTATCTGGGCATCACCAGCCTCTCGGAGATGCCGTTGGAATTGCAGGAACAACTGGGGCTGGCGGACATGCTGGGGACGTACGTCACCTCAGTGACCCCCGGCGGGCCGGCGGAGCAGGCCGGCGTGCGGCCGGATTCCGCCGACCGGACCTCGCCCAACTTCAACGGCGACGGCGATTTGATTGTGGCCGTGGACGGCCGGCCCGTCCGCGTGTTTGCGGATTTGATGAGCTATCTGGTGAATAACACGCGCCCCGGCCAGGTAATCACCTTGTCGGTGGTCCGGCAGGGGCAGGCGCGCGACGTCCCTTTGACGCTGGGCGAGCGGCCGTAACCCAGCGCGCGGCTGGGCGGGTCCCTCCGCGCGGGCGGCGCTTAGGCGCCGCCCGCTGTTTTTTCTGTCACGAGGCGCCCGTTCTGAACCGTCCAGATCGCGGCGCGCGTCTGGAACTCTTCCGGGAAGAGGTCCCGGTCGGTGGTGGTCATCAAACACTGATCGGCGCGGTCAAGCCGGCGCAGCAGGTCCCGCCGGCGGTTAATGTCCAGCTCCGCCAGCACTTCGTCCAGCAGCAGAATCGGCCATTCGCCCGCGCGCGCGCGCATCCAGGCCGTCTCCGCCAGTTTGAGGGCCAGCACGGCCGTGCGCGCCTGGCCGCGCGAGCCGTACAGGCCCACGTCCAGCCCGTTGGCGATGAAGCGCAGTTCGTCGCGGTGCGGCCCGGAGAGGGTCAGGCCGCGCGCGATCTCCTCCGCGCGGCTGGCGCGCAGTTTGGCGCGCAGCCGGCCCTCAATCTCGGCCGCGGACACGCCCACCTGATGGACCGGCACCTGCAGCGGCAGCCCCAGCTGGCCGTCCGGCGCGGCGGCCAGGTCAAAGGCCGGATGATACGCCAGGCGCAGACCCTCGGCGCCGGCCGTCAGGTCGCGGTGCAGGGGGCCGGCCAGGGCTTCGAGCTCCGCCAATGCCGCCAGGCGCGCGGCCATCAGCGTCCCCGCCAGCTCGCAGAGCTTATCATCCCAGAACTCCAACTGGTCCGGGCTGCCGCCGCGCTCCTGCAATTGCTTGAGCAGCGCGTTGCGCTGCGGCAGCACCTTGGCATACTCGCTCAAGGCCGCGTGATAGGCCGGGTCCACCTGACCGAGCGCCAGATCCAGGTAGCGCCGGCGGTCGGCGGGCGCGCCCTCCACAATGCCCAGATCCTGCGGCAGGAACAGCACCGCCTGGACGCGGCCGGCCAGATCGCCCACCCGTTTTTTGACGCCGTTGATCAGCACATCCTTGCGCAGGCGGCCGTCGGCGCCGGCGCCCGGCTCAAGCACCAGCCGGATCTCAATCCGCAGCGTCTCGCGCTGCGTCTCGACCTCGGCCACCAGGCGCGCAAACGGCTGGGGCTCGCTCAGGGCCAGGAAATGAATGAGCTGGCGGTCGGCGGCGGCGTGGTGGGATTGGCCGGTGGCCAGGAAAAAAACGGCCTCCAGCAGGCTGGTCTTGCCTTGGGCGTTGGCGCCCACCAGCAGCAGCGGCCCGGCCGGCAGGGAGGCCTCCAGGCGCGCATACAGGCGAAAGTTGGTGAGGGAGATGTGGCGCACGCGCATGAGCCTGCGGATTCTAGCATAGGCGGGCCGGCCGGCGGCGTTTGTGGAAGCGCGCGCTCACGGCTACAATCAGCCTGATGCCGGTTTCCCGCCAACAGTTTGAAGCGTGGGTATATGCCATCGCGGAGGCGCTCCTGGCCGAGCTGCCGCCGGCCTTGCGTGCGGAAGCGGCCACCGTCGTTTTGCAGGTGGCGGACCGCCCCACCCGGGCGCAGGACCCGGACGGCGACGGGCTCCTGGGTTTATATGAGGGGGTGCCGCTGGTGGAGCGCCGGCCGGATGATCTCCGCTGGGAGCCGGACCGCATTACGCTGTTTTACGCGCCCTTGATCGCCCAAGCCGCCTCCGCCGCCGAGGTGCGCCGCGAGATCCGCGTCACACTGGTCCATGAGTTGGGCCATTTCTTCGGCTTCGACGAGGCCGAGCTCGAGGCGCGCGGCTGGGGCTGAGCGCGCTTTATCTGACTGAACGCGCTCGGTCACGTTGAGCGCGGCGCCGGCAATAAGACTTAGGCGCTATAGAATTTACCCCGCAGTCTCAGGCAGAATGGCAGGCGCTTGTCAAGCACTTCTTACAACAGGCCGTCCGGCCGGGAGAATGTTCATGAAGAATATCTGTGTCGTCGGGGTTGGGTATGTGGGCTTGGTTACCGGCACCTGCTTTGCCGATCTAGGCAACCGCGTGGTGGCGCTGGACATCAACGCCGAGCGCATTGAGAACCTGGGCAAAGGCATCCTGCCGATCTACGAGCCGGGTCTGGAGGAGATGGTCAAACGCAATGTGGCCGCCGGGCGGCTGCGCTTTACCACTTCCTACACCGAGGCGCTGACCAACGCCGACTTCGCCTTTATCGCCGTCGGCACCCCGGAGGGCGTGGACGGCGAGGCCGACCTGCAGTACGTGCGCGCGGCCGCGGAATCCATCGCCGAGCACATGACCCAGCCGCTGATCATCGTCAACAAGTCCACCGTGCCGGTCGGCACCGGGGACTGGGTGGCCGATATCGTGCGCGCCAAGCAGGCCCAGCCGGTCCCCTTCAGCGTGGTCTCCTGCCCGGAGTTCCTGCGGGAAGGCTCGGCCCTGCAGGATTTCACCAGCCCGTCCCGGATCGTGCTCGGCTCGCTGGATAAGGACGCGGCCCACCGCGTGGCGGACCTGCACCTCTCCCTGCGCGCGCCCATCGTGGTCACCGACCTGCGCACGGCCGAGATGATCAAGTACGCGTCCAACGCCTTCCTGGCCACCAAGATCTCGTTCATCAACGAGATCGCCAACATCTGCGAGGCGCTGGGCGCGGACGTCAAGGAAGTGGCGGCCGGCATGGGGTACGATCCGCGCATCGGGCGCAGCTTCCTGGACGCCGGCCTGGGCTACGGCGGCTCGTGCTTCCCCAAGGACGTCAAAGCCCTGGCGTATATGGCCACCATCCAGGGCAAGCACCCGCAGCTGCTGCAGTCGGTGATGGACATCAACAAATACC
>JAGOBN010000091.1 GCA_017999235.1 Anaerolineales bacterium
CCCGGATCCGGTGCCGACATCCAGCACGCGCTGGGCGGCCGGCGGTCGCGCCGCCAGGAATGCCAGGGCCTGGTCCACCAGCAGTTCGGTTTCCGGCCGGGGCACCAGCACGCGCGCGTCCACGGCGAAATCCAGCCCGTGAAATTCGCGCCGGCCGGTGAGGTAAGCCAGCGGTTCGCCGCGCGCCGCGCGCTGGATCAGCGCGGCGAAGATAGTGTGTTGGCGGGGGGTGAGCGCTGGCGCGCGCTGGGCCAGCACCTGGGTGCGCGTCTGGCCGAGGACGTGCGCCAGGAGCGCCTCGGCGGTCAGGCGCGGCGCGTCGGTGCCGGCGGCCTCCAGGACCTGGGCGGCGGTCTGCAGGTTCAAGGGTTCCGGTTCAAGAGGCCCGAAAGCCGGGGCCCCGGCTTCCTTACTCGTCGTCGTCGGCGCCGGCCGCCATCGGCAGCGCTTCGCCGCTCAGCTTGGCGGCCTGCTCGCGCGCGGACAGCTCGTCGATGAACTGGTCCAAGTCGCCGTCCAGGATCGCGGCCAGGTTGTAGATGGACATGCCGATGCGGTGGTCGGTGACGCGCGACTGCGGGAAGTTGTAAGTGCGGATCTTCTCCGAGCGCTCGCCGGTCCCCACCTGGGCTTTGCGCTCGGCGGCCTCGGCCTTCTGGCGGCGGTCGGCTTCAATATCGTACAGCCGGGCGCGCAGGATGCCCATGGCGCGCAGGCGGTTCTGGGTGAGCGAGCGCTCGTCCTGGCAGGTGACCACCAGCCCGGAGGGGAGATGCGTGATCCGCACGGCCGTGGCGTTCTTCTGCACGTTTTGGCCGCCGGCGCCGTTGGCGCGGTAGGTGTCGAGCTTGATATCGCCGGTGGGGATGTCGATCTCCACCTCGCCCATCTCGGCCAGCACGGCCACGGTGACAGTGGAGGTGTGGATGCGGCCGGCTGATTCAGTCAGCGGCACGCGCTGGACGCGATGCACCCCGGATTCGTACTTCAGGCGCGAGTAGGCGGCCTTGCCCTTGACCTCAAAGACCACTTCCTTGTAGCCGCCCACGCCAGTGGCGTTGGTGGAGATGATCTCGGTCTTCCAGCCGCGCTCCTCGGCGTAGCGCGTGTACATGCGGAACAGGTCGGCCGCGAAGATGCCGGCCTCGTCGCCGCCGGCGCCGGCGCGGATCTCAAAGATCACGTTCTTGTCGTCGCGCGGGTCCTTGGGGACCAGCAGCACCTTCAGCCGCTCTTCCAGCGGCCCGCGGCGGGCCTCCAGCTGGCGGATCTCGTCGCCGGCCATGTCCGCCAGCGCCGGGTCCGCCAGCAGTTCGCGCGCGCCGTCCAGGTCTTTGAGCAGGGTCTGGTACTCACGGTAGACGGCCACCACTTCATCCAGGCCGGAGCGTTCTTTGCCGAACTCGGCCATCTTGGAGTAATCGCCGGTCGAGCCGCCGGCCATGAGCTGGTTCAGTTCTTCGTAACGGGCTTCGATCGCGGCCAATTTGTCGAGCATAGTCTGTGTCATCAACCAAAGGCAGCCGGCGGCTGGCGGCCCGGGCTGACCGTCCGCGGCGCGGGCCGACTGCCTTAATTAAGAATAAGCGGTGCGGAAACGGGCGGCGGGCTACCCCGCCGCTTTCAACTTGGCGATGATTTCCTGGAACTTCGCCTCGGCTTCCGCTTTCGGGAATTGGGCCGTGCCGGCGCCTTTGTGTCCGCCGCCGCCGTATTCGGCCAGCAGCTTGCCCACATTGGTCTGGCAGGTGCGGTTGAAGATGCTGTGGCCCAGGGCGATGGTGCTGATGGCGCCGTCGCGGCCGTCATACAGGCGGGCGGAGACGTTGGCCGTCGGGAAAAGCGTGTAGATGGTGAAGCGGTTGCCGGGCGGCACGGCCGGCAGGCCGCGGAAATCCGTGATCACCACGTTGCCGTCCAGACGCGAGTGCTCAGTCAGAGTCTCCCGGAAATTCTGGTCCTCGGCCAGCAGGCGCTCCGTCATCAGCCGGACCTCCGGGATCTGCAGAATCTCGCCGATGGCTTTGCTCTTCAGCCAATCGATCAGCATGACGAAGTACATCTGCAATTCCAGGTCCTTCAGCCCGCTGCGCGGATCAACCGTGTACGCCAAGAGCACGTAGCCGGAGGGGCTGACCACATCCGCCTGGGTCAACTGCGCGCTGTCGATGCGGTCCGTGGCCTCCACCAGGCTGGCATACCGGCCCAGCGTGGCCGCGCCGCCATAATAATCATAAATCAGGCGCGCGGCGCTGGGCGCCAGCCCGAACTTGCCCTTGAGTCCGGTAAAAGCCGCCATCGGCGCGCCCAGCTCTTCTTCCGAAATGTGGTGATCAAACCACAGCACACAGTTGGGGTGGTAAGGCAGGTTGGCGATGGCGGAGTTGTCCGGCACGATCACCTTGCCGTCCTGGATGTCCTTGGGGTAGGCAAACTGGATCGCCTCGATGTGCTCCACGGAGGACAGCAGCACGGCACACACCAAACCATCCCAGTCGGCGCGGGTGATCAGACGCATTCGCGGCTCCTTGTTTCAGACGGGCCAGCCCCCGGACAGCCGGGTGACAATACTCAGATTATAGCCGCAAGCCGGAAAATCATCATCCGGCCCCCGCTCACCCGCCGCCTGAGCGTGGGAACCCCCAATTATTGACACCCCTGTTTGTGTCAGAGTATAATTTCCCTCGTGATTTTAGCACTCTGACGACGAGAGTGCTAAAACCCGACTATGGCGACTAACCTACTCTCCGAACGGCAGCAGATGGTGTTGAGCCTGGTGATCCGGGAATACACCGATTCTGCCACCCCCATCAGCTCCAAAGCCCTGGTCGCCAAATACAACCTGGGGATCAGTTCGGCCACGGTCCGCAACGAATTGGCGGCGCTGACCGACCTGGGGTATCTGCGCCAGCCGCACACGTCGGCCGGCCGGGAGCCGACCGAGGCCGGCTACCGGTACTTTGTCCAGAGTTTGATCGGCGAGACCGAACTGCCCCTGGCCGAACAGCGGCTGATCAGCCATCAGTTCTACCAGGCGCGCGGGGATGTGGATCAGTGGATGCGCCTGGCGGCGTCGGTGTTGGCCCAGCACGGCCGGGGGGCCAGCCTGATCACGGCGCCGCGCCAGAACGTGACCCACTTCAAGCACCTGGAGCTGATCGCCACCCAGGGCCGGCTGGTGCTGCTGGTGCTGGTGCTCAGCGGCGGCGAGGTCCGCCAGCAAATGCTGACTCTGGCGGAGCCAGTGGCGCAGCCGGAGCTGAGCGCCGCCGCCGCGCGCCTCAACGCGGGCTGCGCCGGCCAAGACACCGAGGGGGTGCAGGCCCAGATCGCGGATCGGCCCAGTCTGGAACAAGATGTGCTCCGGCTGGTGGCTGAGACGATGCGGAAGAGCGAGGCCTACTCGGCTTTGGATGTCCACCGCGACGGCATCGCCAATGTGCTGGCCGAGCCGGAGTTCGCCAACTCGGATTCCGCCCGCCAGGCCCTGCGGGTCTTGGAAGAGCGGACCTATCTGGAAGAATTTCTGGCCAAGGCGGTGGCCCCCAGCGTGGGCGGCGTGCAGGTGGTCATCGGCGGCGAGAACGCCTGGCAGGAGCTTAAGGAATGCTCGATGGTGCTGGCGCGCTACGGCGTGCCAGGCTATGCCACCGGCGCCCTGGGCGTGCTGGGCCCGCAGCGCATGGCTTACGGCCGCGCCATCTCCACCGTGCGCTATGTGGCCGGGCTGATGAGCGCGCTGATTTACGAAATCTACTACGAATAAGCGTGTGAGGATGAGTGATCATGGAAGCTGAACAGACCCCGCCGCCGGCGGAACCCGAGACGGGCGCGCCCGCGCCGGAGCTGGCCGCCCTGCAGAAGGAGCTGGCCGAGGCCAAGCAGAAAGCGGCCGAGTACCTGGACGGCCTGCAGCGCGAGCGCGCCTCCTTCGCCAATTTCAAGCGCCGCGTCGAGCGCGAGCAGCAGGAGGCCCACCAGCAGGCGGCCGGCCGCGTGGTGGCCCGCTACCTGGACGTGCTGGATGATTTCGACCGCGCCGTGAAGGATCAGCCGGCCGCTGACGCCGGCGCGGAGGCGCTGGCGCAGTGGGCGGCCGGCCTGGGCCTGATCTACCGCAAATTTCAGGCGGTCTTGGACGCGGAAGGCGTGGCCCGCATCCCGGCCGAAGGCCAGGCCTTCGACCCCACCCTGCACGAGGCGGTGGTCCACGCCGCGAGCGACGCGCACCCCTCCGGCCACGTGGTCGAGGTGCTGCGGCACGGTTACAAATTAGGCGACCGGGTCATCCGCCCGGCGCTGGTCAAAGTGGCCAAATAAGGGCGCGTCGCGGCGCGCCCCAACAGGAATAACTCCATGGGCAAAATCATCGGCATTGATCTCGGCACCACCAACTCCGTCGTCGCTGTCATGGAAGGCGGCGAACCCGTCGTCATCCCGTCCTCCGAGGGCGCGCGGCTGGTCCCCTCGGTGGTGGCCGTCAACCCCAAGACCGGCGAGCGCACGGTGGGGCAGGTGGCCCGCCGGCAGGGCATCCTCAACGCGGAGAACACCATCTTCTCCGTCAAACGCTTCATGGGCCGCAAGTTCAACGACGCCGAGGTGCAGCGCGCCTTGAAGGTGGTCCCTTACAAGGTGACGGCGGCGCCCAACGGCGACGTGCGCGTGGTGATGGGCGGCAAAGAGTATTCGCCGCCGGAAGTCAGCGCCATGATTTTGCAGAAGCTCAAGGCCGACGCCGAAGCCTACCTGGGCGAACCGGTCACCCAGGCCGTCATCACCACGCCGGCCTACTTCAACGACTCGCAGCGCCAGGCCACCAAGGACGCCGGCCGCATCGCGGGTCTGGAGGTGATGCGCATCATCAACGAGCCCACGGCCTCGTCGCTGGCGTATGGCCTGGACAAGAAGAAAGACGAGACCATCGCCGTGTATGACCTGGGCGGCGGCACGTTCGACATCTCCATCCTGGATGTGGGTGACGGCGTTTTTGAAGTGCGCTCGACCAACGGCGACACCTTCCTGGGCGGCGACGACTTCGACCAGCGCATCATTACCTGGGTAGCCGATGAGTTCAAGCGCGACCAGGGCATTGACCTGCGCGCCGACCGCCAGGCCCTGCAGCGCCTGAAGGAAGCGTCCGAGAAAGCCAAGATTGAACTCTCCACGGTGATGCAGACGGAGATCAACCTGCCCTTCATCACCGCCGACGCCAGCGGGCCGAAGCACCTGAATATCCCGCTCACCCGCGCCAAGCTCGAGCAGTTGTGCGACGACCTGATCCAGCGCTCGATCAAGCCGGTGACGCAGGCCCTGGACGACGCCAAGCTCAAGCCGGCCGACATCGACGAGGTGGTGCTGGTGGGCGGCATGACGCGCATGCCGGCCGTCCAGGAGGCCGTCCGCAAGATCTTCAACCGCGAGCCCCACAAGGGCGTCAACCCGGATGAGGTGGTGGCCATCGGCGCCGCCATCCAGGCCGGCGTGCTGGGCGGCGAGGTCAAGGATATCCTGCTGTTGGACGTCACCCCGCTCTCGCTCTCCATCGAGACGTTGGGCGGCGTGGCCACGCCCCTGATCGAACGCAACACCACCATCCCCACCCGCAAGAGCCAGGTCTTCTCCACCGCCTCGGACATGCAGACCTCGGTGGAGATCAAGGTGGTGCAGGGCGAGCGCCCGATGGCGGCCGACAACAAACTGCTGGGCAACTTCATCCTGGACGGCATCCCGCCGGCGCCGCGCGGCGTCCCGCAGGTGGAAGTGACCTTCGACATCGACGCCGACGGCATCCTCAAGGTCTCGGCCTCGGACAAAGCCACCGGCCGCAGCCAGCACATCACCATCACCGCCTCCTCCGGCCTCTCCAAGGACGAGGTGGAGAAGATGGTCAAGCAGGCCGAGCAGCACGCCGGCGAGGATAAGAAGCGCAAGGAAGAAGTGGAAACCCGCAACGCCGCGGACTCGGCCGTCTTCACCGCCGAGAAGGCCCTGCGGGACGGCGGCGACAAGGTGCCGGCGGACGTGAAGAGCGAGATCGAAGCCAAGGTGGCGGCCGTCAAACAGGCCCTGGACGGGCGCGATCAGGAAATCACCAAGAAGGCCACGCAGGAGCTCTATGAGGCCGTGCAGAAAGTCGGCGCGGCCATGTACGGCCAGCCGGGCGCGGCCGGCGCCGGCCCCATGCCGGGCGGCGAGGGCGGGCCGGCCGGCGGACCGGGCGGCGCCGGCGATGGCAAGGGTCCCGGCGGCGATGACGTCGTCGAAGGGCAATTCAAGGAAGCTTAAGGGCTGACGCGTGCGGCTGGACGCTGGACGGCTTGAGTTGTCCAGCGCCCCGCCGCCGCCGTCGTCTTCATCATGGCCGACAAGCGCGATTACTACGAGACGCTGGGCGTCCAGCGCACCGCCAGCGCCGATGAGCTGAAGTCCGCCTACCGCAAGCTCGCCAAGCAGTATCACCCGGATGTCAACAAAGAGCCGGGCGCGGACGAGAAGTTCAAGGAGCTGAACGAGGCCTATGCCGTGCTCTCGGATGCCGAGAAGCGCGCGGCGTATGACCGTTACGGCCACGCCGGCCTCAACGGCGGCTTCGGGGCCGGCGGCCAGGATTTCTCCGGTTTCGGCGTCGACGATATCTTCGAGACGTTCTTCGGCGGCGGGTTTGCGGGCGCCAGCGGCCGGCCCTCCTCCCGGCGCGCCCCGCGCCGCGGCGCCGATCTGCGCTACGACCTGACCATCACGTTTGAAGAGTCGCTGGCCGGCATCGAGAAAGAGATCGAGGTCACGCGCAACGAGCTGTGCGAGACCTGCCGCGGCAGCGGCGCCGAGCCGGGCACCACGCCCACGCGCTGCGCCACCTGCAAAGGCACCGGCGAGGTGCGCCAGGTGCGCCAGACTTTCCTGGGCTCGATGGTCAACGTGACCACCTGCCCGGCCTGCCGGGGGACGGGCGAGATGATCGGCAGCCCGTGCCACACCTGCAATGGCCGGGCGCAGATGCGCCGCACCCGCCGGCTGTCCATCAACGTGCCGCCGGGCGTCAACACCGGCACCCAGATCCGGCTGTCCGGTGAGGGCGAGCCCGGCCAGAACGGCGGGCCGGCCGGCAATCTGTACGTCGTGCTCACCGTCGCCGCCCACAAGTTTTTCCGCCGCCGGGATGATGACCTGTATCTGGAGATCGGCCTGAACTTCGCCCAGGCCGCGCTCGGCGCGGAAGTGGCCGTGACCACGCCCTAC
The DNA here is from genome assembly GCA_017999235.1 of Anaerolineales bacterium. Next base: position 7,243 of record JAGOBN010000091.1, read on the forward strand.
GGCGCCGAGAAGCTCAAAGTGCCGGCCGGCACGCAATCCGGCACCATCTTCCAACTGCGCGGCAAGGGCGCCCCGCATCTGCAGCGCAGCGGCAAGGGCGACCTGTTCATCATTGTCAACGTCACCACCCCCGGCAACCTCAGCCGCGATCAGAAGAAGCTGCTGGAAGACCTCCGCAAGACGCTGGGCGCGGACGCGCCGCCCCTGGAGCGCGGCTTGCTGGATCGGCTCCGCGATGCGCTGGGTTGAGGCGTTAGGGATTAGCCCCTCGCCCTTATCCCCTGGCCCCTAGCCCCTCATCCCTAATCTCATATGAACTGGTTAGAAGTCTCCCTCACCGTCAGCGCGGAAGCGGCCGAGGCCGTCAGCGAAGTGCTCTCTCGTTTCGCGCCGGAAGGCGTGGCATTGGAGGCCACCCGCTTCCAGGTGACGCCGGATGATCACGGCGTACCCGTGGGTCCGGTGATCGTGCGCGCCTATTTGCCGGCGGATGCCGCGCTGGAGGCCAAGCGCGCCAAGCTGGAGGAGAGCCTGTGGCATCTGGGCCAGCTCCTGCCGCTGCCGGCCCCGAGCTATAAACCCATCGCCAACACCAACTGGTCCGAAGCCTGGAAATCCAACTTCAAGCCCATCCGCATCGGCCGGCGCTTGATCGTGGTGCCGGCCTGGATTGACCAGCCGCTGGAGGCCGGCGACGTGCCGATCATCCTGGACCCCGGCATGGCCTTTGGCACCGGGACGCATCCCACCACCCAGCTGTGCCTGGCCGCCGTGGAACGCCATCTCCAGCCGGGCCAGGCCGTGATCGACCTGGGGACCGGCTCCGGCATCCTGGCCATCGCGGCCGCCAAGCTGGGTTCTGGCCCCGTGTCAGCCTATGATATTGATGGGGAGGCGGTGCGCGTGGCCGGCGAGAACGCGGCCGTCAACGGCGTGGCCGGCCAGCTGCACATTGCGCGCGGCTCGCTGGCCGAACTGCGCGCCGCCGGCCAGCAGGCCCCGCTGGTCCTGGCCAACATCCTGGCCCGCGTCCTGGTGGATCTGTTTGATCAGGGCCTGGCCGACCTGGTGGCGCCGGGCGGTCTGATCGTGCTCTCCGGCATTCTCGACACCCAGGCCTTTGAGGTGCGCGGCGCCCTGCAGCGCTACGGCCTGACCCTGGCGGCCCAGGAGCAGATCGAGGACTGGGTGGCGATCATCGCCCGCCGGCCCTGACCGTCCATGCAGCGGATCGCCATCGTCGGCACCACCGGCGCGGGCAAGACCACGCTGGCCCGTCAACTGGCCGGGCCGTTGGGTATCCCACCGTTTGATTTGGATGAGCTGTATTGGGGCCCGGACTGGACGCCGGCGCCCCGGGACGTGCTCCGGGAGCGGGTGAAAGCCGTGGCGGCCGGCCCGGCCTGGATCGCGGCCGGCAATTACAGCGTCGTCCGCGACCTGCTCTGGACGCGCGCCGACACCCTGGTCTGGCTGGATTACCCGTTGCCGCTGGTGCTGGGGCGACTGGCGCGGCGCACCCTGCTCCGGATCATCACTCGTGAGGTCTTGTGGGGCGGCAACCGCGAGACCTGGCGCGCGCAGTTCTTCAGCCGGGATTCGCTCTTCGTCTGGGCCTGGCACTCACATCCGCGCCACCGCCGGGAGTACCCGGCGCTGTTCACCCAGCCCGCATACGCGCATTTGACCGTGGTGCGCCTGCGCTCGCCGCGCCAGGCGCGGGCCTGGCTCACCCAGGCAGGGGGTTAAACAAAACACCGCCGCGAAACGTTCGGCGGTGTCCAGCGGAAGCGAGGGGCGGTTCAGGACGACGGTGGCTCAGGCGGCCTCGGCCGGCGGCATCGACTGCTGGGCCGTGAAGCGGTAAGTGATGCGGCCGCGGGTCAGGTCGTACGGCGAGAGTTCCAGTTTGACGCGGTCGCCGAGCAGGATGCGGATGTAGTTCTTGCGCAGCCGGCCGGACAGATAGGCCAGCACGGTGTGGCCGTTCTCCAATTGGACGCGGAAAGTTGTGCTGGGCATGGCTTCCACCACCAAGCCCTCTACCATGATTTTTTCTTCGGTCTTTGGCATCCTGAATGCTTCCTCGCTGAATGTAAAAAAAAACGGCGCAACCGGAACCGCTGGTTACGCCGAAAGATAACGCCTGCTACCCGTTTGCCTGGGTAATCGGTGCTCGTCTCCTCGTTCAGCCGTACAGGATTCCAAACTGCTCTAGATCATTATACTCCGGGCGCTCCAGGTAAGTCAATTTAGGCGGGCCGGCGCTCCGCCGGCTGGGTTATACTCTTTGGACACCGGCCCCCCTGGCCGGCTGGGAGATGCGCCATGAAGACTGACGAGCTCCGCGCCGGGCTGCGCGTGGTGGCGCCCTACGTGGTGGTGGCCGGCGCCTGGATCCTGTTTTCCGACACGATCCTGCTCTGGGTCACCGCCGATGCCGCGGCCGTCAACACTCTGCAAAGTCTCAAAGGGTTATTGTTCGTGGCCGTCACGGCGCTGCTGCTGTGGACGCTCTTAACGCGCGAATTGCGTCTCCGGCGCCAGACCGAGACCGCCCTGGACGACAGCCAGCGGTTTGCGGCCCAGCTCGCCGCCGCCGCGCCGGGCTGGTTGTATGTGCT
>JAGOBN010000751.1 GCA_017999235.1 Anaerolineales bacterium
TTGACGGCGATGATGATCTCGTCCGGCATGATGCCGCGCATGGCGAACGACTCGTTCATGATGTGGTGCAGACTGGCGTTGATGGCGGAGAGCCCCAGCGTGGCGAAGAGGGGCGAAAGCGGGTCGGCCATCAACTCGACAATGTTGTTGCGGACCGCCGCGTAGGCGCCCCGCGGCAGCCGCCACTCGGTGGGCGGCGGCATGGCCGGCGGCTCGGCGGCTGGCAAGGCCGTGATCGGCCGGGCCTGCAGAAGCGTGAAGTGGCCATCCGCCAGCGCCCACTCGATGTCCATGGGCATGCCGTAGAGCGCCTCGATCTGGCACCCCAGGTCGGTCAGCTGGGCGGCCTGAGCGTCGCTGAGCACGGGCGCGCGGCGCAGCGCCGCGGGGACCGGCTGCTCGGCGGTGCCGCTGGCCAGGCGCACCGTCATCACCTGTTTGTCGGCGGTGGCGCGGGTGAGCACGCGGCCGCTGAGCTTCTCCAAAGTGAGGGTATCCGGCGTGACCAACCCGCCGACGATGGCCTCGCCCAGGCCCCACGTGGCCGTGAGCATGGCCTGATCGCGCGCGCCGGTAACGGGATGGGCGGTGAAGAGGACGCCGGCCGCCTCGGCCGCCACCAGGCGCTGCACGACGACGGCCAGGCTCACGCTGGAGTGGTCGATGCCGTGCTGGAGGCGGTAGCCGATCGCGCGCGCCGTCCAGAGCGACGCCCAACACCGCTTGACCTTGTCCAGCAGGTCCGGGAGGTCTAGGACGTTGAGAAAGGTCTCTTGTTGGCCGGCGAATGACAGGTCCGGCAGATCCTCGGCCGTGGCCGACGAGCGCACGGCGACGGCGTCCGGCGCCAGTGACGCGTAAGCGCCGGTGATGGCGTCGGCAATGCCGGCCGGCATCACGGCCTGGGCGAAGGCCGCCTGGATAAGCTGGGATGCGGCCTCCAGCGTCGCCGGCTGCGCGGCGTCCGCGGACGCCAACGCCGCTCCAATCCCGCGCGCGAGGGCGTTGGCGGCCACGCAGGCGTCATAGGCGGCCGTGGTGATGTGAAAGCCGCCGGGCACGGGCAAGCCGGCCTGCGCCAGCCGCGCCAGGGACGCGCCCTTGCCGCCGACAACGGCCAGGGTGGCCTGTGGATCGTTCAGGGGCAGGACATAGTCAGCGGTCATGAGGGGTCTCCCTGTCTCGCGTTGGCGCGATCTGAGCCACCGAGATCAAAGTCAAGTTCATATCCCACAGCGTGTTCAGGACGCCGCGCAGGGCAGCCTGGTCCGGGACCAGACCGGTCAGGGTCGTGCAGGGCGCCGGCTCACCGTCCGGCTCCACTGTCAGCGTCAAGCCGTTGAACCAGTCCGACCAATGGGCGTCGACGCAGCCCTGGACCTTTATGCGGTAGGCCGTGGGCCGTGGCGTGGGCGACTTTGTCTTCATAGGGCCTCTGGGCTCAGGTATGAGCCGCCGACGGCCTGGCGGCTTGTCAGGCTCGATGTCTCTGGTATACCGCCAACCGGGTATAGGACGGGACAGGCGAAAGTATGGGAGCGGGTCTAGCGCCGGCGGGCTTCAGGGGGCGGGCAGCAAGCCCAAGGACTGGGCGCGGCCGACAGCTTGGGTGCGGGTGTGGACGCCCAGTTTCCCGTAGAGGTTGTACGTGTGGAATTTGACTGTGTAGAGCGACAATACCAGCTTGTCGGCGATGGCCTGGTTGGAGAGGCCAGCGGCGATCAGCCGCAGGACTTCCAGCTCGCGTTCGCTCAAGGGCTCGATGAGAGGGGCGGCAGATGGCGCCGGTCGGGGCCGATCATTGGAGGTGTCGGGCGCTCCCGCCTCGACGGGCGACAGCAGCTTGCGCGCATAGGCGGAACCCGGGCCTGTCACCTGTGCCAGCATCCGGCGGAGCGGTTCGCCCTCATCCAAGAAAAGCCGGGCGTAGCCCTCCGTCTCGGCGAGTTGCAGCGCGCGCCCCAGCGCGGCCCGGGCCGGTTCGTGTTCAACGCAGGCCTGCCAGGCCAAGGCCTGCAGGACCTGGATTTCGATGGCGCTGCCTGTCCGGCCCTGGCGCTCCGCCGTCGCCAGCACGGGGGCCAGCCGCTCCAACGCCTGGCGGGGCTGGCCGGCCGCCACAGCCAGGCGCGCCAGCGTGGTCTGCTCGATCTGGCGCAGATAGGTTGTGGCGACGAAGGCTTCCAGGTCGCGGGCGCTGGCGTGGCCGCCGTGGTCGGCGTCTTGGGCGCGTTCAGCCGCCCAGCGCGTGGCCGCTTCCAAGCGGCCTTGGCGCAGCCACAGACGGGCCTGGTGGACGCTCACCAGCAGATCGTCCAGGCGCGTCTCCGAGTCGCGGGCCAGCTGGCGGGCGCTATCGAGGGCTAGGTCCGCGCCGGCCGCATCCGCCTGCGCCTGGCGGAGGCGCGCCAACAGCAAGTAGCTGGTGATGCTCCAATTCGGGAACGCATCCGCCAGCAGCGTGAGGCTTTCCGTGGCATAGTCCTGGGCGGTCGCTAGATCGTTCCAATCGAAGGCGATTTCACCCAGGTGCACCATGACCCGGCCAGCGCTGGGCCAGGGCTGGCCGCGCGCATCCACGCTCAGCGCCAGGGCTTGCTGGTAGAGTTCCCAGGCGGCATGCAGCCGGCCCTGGTAGTAGTGGACCGAGCCCAGCCGGCGCAGGGACGCGGACGCGCCCAGCC
>JAGOBN010000752.1 GCA_017999235.1 Anaerolineales bacterium
GCAAACCGATCAGGGCCAACACCACCGAGCTAATGCCAGCGACCCGCTCCCACACCGGCGCCACATAGCCGGTGGTGGAACGGAACAACTCCCGGCTGGTCTCCTCGCCCGCGATCAGGCCGACCACAGAGCCGACCGCCCGGCCCAGCACCGGGAAGAGGTAGTTCACGGTTTGGCCGGCAACCAGCACCAGCCAACCCCCGGCTGCCAAAAGCGCCACCGCCGCTAAGAGCGCGGGCGAGACGTCCCACCCGTGCGGCTCACGCCGCCTCAGCGCTTCTTCTGGCCGCGGCGCCTCGGCCAGCCGCGAGCGCAGCCGATCCAGCCACACCAGATGCGGCGCCCCAGCGGGGTTCAAGCGTTGGTTCAACCACCCCAGAGCGCCATGGTGAAAGAGAGTCCAGATCAGCAGGAACACGACCAAAAAATAGGACGTGAGATGATGCGTGATCACGACCGCGCCAATACCCAGCGCGGCGGCCAGCGTCCAAGCGAGTCGTTTCTGTGCGCTAGCCGCGGTTTGTCGGCGCCGAACCAGATACAGAACCAGCACCGCCAGCGGCAACGACAAGGACTCGTAGCCAAACTGGCTGCTCCAATAGACAAAGTTAGCGTTGGCGGCATAGAGCAGCACGCCCAGGCCCGCCACCCGCGGCGACGCGCCGATCTGCTCATAGAGCACGAACAGCGCCAGCATCAATATGAGCCGCGCGGTCCCGATCACCACCAGGCCGGCCTGGAAGACACTCAGCCCGGTCAGGCTGGTCAGCGCCGCGGTCAGGAGCGGCAGGCCCGGATACAACGCCGAGACGGTCAGGATCGGGTTCACCGTGAACAACCGGCCCGTGGTCAGGATCTGTTGCGTATTGAAGGCGTGCAGGAATTCATCGGAGTAGGTGAAGGCGTACGGGCTGTGCATCACCTTGACCAGATACAGGCTCAGCCCGATCAGAATCACCAAGCTCAACCGTTCGGCGCGTTCGGCGTCCGACCCCGCCAGCCGGATCAGCCCGGGCACCACGATCAGGAGCAGGCCCAGCCAAAACAGCGGCTCAATTTGTTGCGAACCGGCTCGGGAGTAGGTGAACGCGACCGCCACGCACAGCAGCCCGCCGGCCGCCAGCAAGCTTAACAGCGGCAACCAGCCGAGGCCGAGGGGCTCGTTGGACTGAGCCAAGACGGCCGGCGGCCGGAAGCGCGCCAGCGCTGGCTGAAGCGGAGTGCCGCGGGCGGTGAGCGCCAGCACGCGGGTATGGATAACCTTCAAGAGCAGCATGCCACGTTCTCTTTCTATCAGCGGGAAGTTGCGCTGAGCTGGCCGGTCTTGGCAGCGGCGCGGCGAAAAGCCCGCACCAGATCGGCGTATGTTTGTTCAACCACCGGCACCACTTGGGAAGCCTGGAACTGCGTCAGCCGGCGCCGGCCCGCCAGCCCCCAGCGCCGGCGCAAGTGGGGATTGTCCTGCAGGCGCTGCATCGCTCGCGCCAGCGCGTCCCTGTCACCGGGCGGCACCAACAGACCCGTCTCTTCATTAACCACCACATCGGTCAATCCGCCCGCCGCGGAGGCAATCACCGGCCGGCCCGCCGCCATGGCTTCCAACGCCACCACGCCAAAAGGCTCGGCCCAGGTCGAAGGCACCAGGGCGATCGCGCTCCGGCGCCAGGCCTCCATGACCGCCGGATGGGGCAGCACGCCCAAAGCGATGACCCCGGCCGGGAACACCGCCGGGGTATCCGCGCAGCGCCGGCCGACCAGCACGAGCGGCCACGGCTGGACCAGGCGCTGATAGGCTTCCAGCAGCACGCCCAGGCCTTTGTCCAGCGAGAGGTCGCCCACAAACAAGAAATGGTCGCCGGCCGGCAGGCCCGCCAACGCCGGATGGTCCGCGCGCTGCTCCGCCAGATCATCCGGCACAAAGTTCGGGATGACCCGGTAGGGCCGCGCGCCGGGCACCAAACCGCTGCGCTCGGCCACGGCTTGGCTGATCGGCAGAAAAAGATCGACCAGCCGCTGCTCCAGCCCGCGCAGGCTGGCATGCGCCAAGACCGTGGGGAGCCCGCGGAGGCGGCCGTAATGCTGCGCGCCGCACGCCAGGCATTTCCTGAGTTCCGGTCCGTCACAGGCAGCCCGGCCGCGCATCAGCCGTTTTTGAGGACAGACCAGGCTATAGTCGTGCAAAGTCAGCGCGAGCGGCACCCCCCTGGCCGCCTTGAGCGGCAGATAGGAGTAAACCAGCCAGTTGTGGGCGTGGACCAGCTCCGGTTGTTCCTGACGCGCCACCTGGTTCAGCGCCAGCGTCACTTCCGGGTCGGGCCAGGCCGGCGCGTGGCGCCGTTCGGCGGTTGTGAACAGCCCGGGCAGCCGCTGGAGCGAACTCCGCATCCGATAGACCCGCACGCCGGCTTGCACCTCGTAGTCCGGCAGACCGGGATGCCACAGCGTCGCCACGGCCACGCTATGGCCCCGCGCCGCCAATTCAACGCTCAAATCCTGGACGATCCGTTCCTCACCGCCCACAATCGGCGCGTAGAACTGCGCCAACATCAAGATCCGCATACCGGCTCCTCGCGCAAGGTCGCATACAGCCGGCCCAGATCGGCCGCGCAGTCATCCCACGAGGGCAGCCGGAGCGCCGGCGGCGTCAGCGGGTGGCGCAACTGCCGCAGCACCGCCTG
>JAGOBN010000753.1 GCA_017999235.1 Anaerolineales bacterium
TCCTGGGCTTTAAGGACGGTTATCAAACGGTGGTGGGCGAGCGCGGGGTGACGCTCTCCGGCGGCCAGCGCCAGCGCCTGGCCCTGGCGCGCGCTTTCCTGAGCGACCCGCGCATCCTGATCCTGGATGACTCCACCAGCGCCATTGACAGCGCCACCGAGGCCGAGATCCAGCAAGCCTTGCGCCGCATTCAGCACGGCCGAACGACCCTGCTCATCACGCACCGGCTGGCGCAAATCCGCTGGGCCGACCACATCCTGGTGCTGGACCAGGGCCGGCTGGTGGCGGATGGCACGCACGATGATCTGCTGCGCCGGTCGCCGCATTACCGCCGCATCTTCGCGCGCTACGACGTGGCCCTGCCGGCCCTGGAAAGCGCGGCGTAACGATGGGTTTCCTCTTTGACGGCCTGGACGCCGAGGCCTACGACCGCCGCTACACCGACCGCGCGCTGGTGGCGCGCGTGGCCGGCTACTTCCGGCCGCAGGTGGGGCGCATGCTGCTGGTGGCCGGCGCCGTGGTGCTGCAGGCCTTGCTGGATGTCAGCCTGCCCGTCGTCATCTCGCTCACCCTGGACCAGCTGGCGGCCGGCCAGGCCAACCTGCCGCTCAGCGCCGCCGCCCTGGGCCTGCTGGGCGCGCTGGGCTGGGCCTTCAACTTCGTGCGGCGGTCGTTCTCGGCCCGCGCCGTCGCCGATGTGGTGCTGAAGCTGCGCGAGGACGCCTTCGACGCCGTCCTCAAGCGCGACTTATCCTTCTACGATCAGTTCGCGTCCGGCAAGATCGTCAGCCGCGTCAACTCCGATACCCAGTCGTTCTCCCAGGTCGTCACGTTGACCATGGACCTGTTCAGCCAGGTCCTGCTGATTGTCCTGCTCATCGGCTATTTGTTCAGCGTCGATACCACGCTGACCTGGATCACGCTGGCGCTGGCGCCCTTCATCGTCGCGGCCGCGCTCACCTTCCGCCGCATCGCGCGCCGCACCATCACGCTCTCGCGGCGCGTCACCGCCGAAGTCAGCGCCCACATCCAGGAGACCGTCAGCGGCATTGGCGTGGCCAAGACCTTTCGGCAGGAAGCCGCCGTCTACGCCGAGTTTGTGGACGTCAACGAGCAATCGTTCCAGATCAACCGCCGCAGCGGCTACGTTTTCAGCGCCATCTTTCCGATCCTGAATGTGCTGGCCGGCCTCGGCACGGCGGCCTTGATCTATGTGGGCGGGCAGAGCGTGCAGCGCGGCGCGCTCTCCGCCGGCGACTGGTATCTGTTTATCCAGGGCCTCGGCCTGTTCTGGTTTCCGGTCACCAGCATCGCGTCGTTCTGGAGCCAGTTCCAGATCGGCCTGGCCGCCGCCGAGCGCGTCTTTGCCCTGCTGGATGCCGAGCCGCGCGTGGTGCAGACCGCCGACCAGCGGCTGGAGCCAGTGCGCGGCCGGATCGAGTTCGCGGGCGTGGACTTCGCCTACCAGCCGGCCGAGCCGGTACTGACCAACTTCTCGCTGAGCATCCGCGCCGGCGAGACGCTGGCCCTGGTGGGCCACACCGGCTCCGGCAAAAGCTCGCTGGCCAAGCTGATCGCGCGCTTCTATGAGTTCCAGAGCGGCCGGCTGTTGATCGACGACACGGACATCCGCGCGCTGGACCTGGCGCACTACCGCGCCCAGCTGGGCATCGTCACGCAGTCCCCGTTCCTGTTTGAAGGCACCGTGCGCGAGAACATCCGCTACGGCCGGCCGGAGGCCAGCGACGCCGAGGTGGAACAGGCCGCCCGCCAGGTGGGCGGCGGCGACTGGCTGGCGGGGCTGGCGCGCGGATTGGAGACGGCCACCGGCGAGCGCGGGGCCGGCCTGTCCATGGGCCAGCGGCAGCTGGTGGCCCTGGCGCGCATCCGGCTGCAGGATCCCGCGATCTTTATTTTGGACGAGGCCACCGCCAGCATCGATCCGCTGACCGAGACCTTGATTCAAGAAGGCCTGGACACGGTCATGCGCGGGCGTACCAGCATCGTCATCGCCCACCGGCTGTCCACCATCCGCCACGCCGACCGGATCATCGTGCTGCGGCGCGGCCAGATCATCGAAGCCGGCTCGCACACCGCGCTGCTGGCGGCCGGCGGCCACTACGCCGAGTTGTATAACACCTACTTCCGGCATCAATCCCTGGAGTTTATCGACGCCCAGGGACCGCGCGCCGCGTGAATGCCCGCCTCTAACCGAAACGCAACCCCAGCGTCCAGATGGCTGGGCGGCCGTGTGCTACGATCATTGTATCGGACGCTATTGGTCGGTTTCTCACCCACCCGGGTCTGAGGAGCGTTGCGCCGCCATGAGCAAGCAGTCCCACGCTTCCAAAACACCGAGCAGCGCCGCGCCGGCCCCCAGCCGGCGGCCGGTCATCGAGCCCGCGCCCGCGTTGGAAACCCCGGCGGCCGGCCTGGCCCTGGAAGTGGCCGCCGACCACCTCTCCCCGCCCCTTGCCCAGCGCGCCATCCAACAGCTCGGTTACGTGCACGGCAACCGCCAGTTGAGCCGGCGGGTGAGCGTTGTCCAACGCCATCCCGGCCACGGTGACGAGCCGCCCCTCCAGCGCGCCATCCTCATGGCCGATCCCACCCAGATCGCCACCGTCAACGTGGCCGCCGCGCCCTTGCCCTTGCGGCGCAGCCGCCGCGGCCCG
>JAGOBN010000754.1 GCA_017999235.1 Anaerolineales bacterium
GGCCTGATCAGCCCGCATCACCAGCGCCAGGGCGGCCTGGTCCTGGGTGTTCTCGCTGAACTTCAGCTGCGCGTAGGCGTACACGCGCATGCCGGCCTGGATCATAGCCTCATACTCGGTGAGCAGCTTCAAGAAGTCGGCCACCGCCAGGGTGGGCTTCAGTTTCTTGCGCCAGCCCTCCACTTTTTTGACCTTCTTCTCGAAGGCGGTCAGGGCTTGGTCAATCGCGGCCGGATCGGCGCTGGGGATCAAGGCGTCCAGCGTCCAGCGGGTGGGCTCGTAGGGCATGGGTGAGTCTCCTGAAGTGGGCGGCCTATTTTTTGGCCGGCGGGGAGAAGCGGATATTGAGGATATCGCCATCTTGGACGGTATAGTCCTTGCCTTCCAGGCGGAAACGGCCTTTGGCTTTCAGTTCGGTCACCCCGCCATGTTCCATCAAATCGGCATAGCTGTAAACCTCGGCGCGGATGAAGCCCTCGCGCAGGTCGGTGTGGATCTCGCCGGCCGCTTCCGGGGCCGGGGCGCCGCGCCGCGTGGTCCAGGCGCGCACCTCGTCCTCGCCCACGGTGAAGAAGGACTGCAGGCCGAGCAGGTCGTACGAGATCTGGATGACGCGGTTGAGGCCCAGCTCCTGGATGCCGTACTCTTCCATGAACATCTGGGCGTCCGCCGGCGGCAGCTGCGCCAGCTCCATTTCCAGCTTGCCTTGCAGCTTGACGGCCTGCGCGCCGGCCGACACCTGGGCCGGCACCGGCACGGTGTCCTCGTCGCCGATATTGAAGACCACCAGCATCGGTTTGCGCGTCAGCAGTTGGTGGCTGGCGATGATTTTTTCATCGGCGGCGGTGAGCGTCACCTGGCGCAGGGGCGTGTCGGCGGCCAGGGCGTCCTTGAGTTTGGTGAACAGCGCCAGCTCTTGCGCGTGCTGGCCCTTGTCTTTGATGATGCCTTTGCGGGCGTCCTCGCCCAGGCGCTCCAGCTTGCGCTCCACGGCCAGCAGATCGTTGAGCAGCAGTTCCCCGTCCACGGCCGCCAGATCGCGGGCCGGGTTCACCGACCCGGAGGGATGCGGCACGGTGGGGTTCTCAAACGCCCGCACCACGTGCAGGAAACCGTCCATGGTGGTGAGCTGGTTGAGCAGCGGGCCGGAGAAGCCGGATTTGTCGGCCCCGCCCTCGGCGGTGGCCTCCAGGCCGGCGATGTCGGCGTAGTCCACGCGCGCGTAAATGGTCTTGCGCGGCTTGAACATCGCCGACAGGCGGTCGACGCGTTCGTCCGGCACCGGCACGACGGCGGTTTGGACCTCGAAGCGCCCTACTTGGCGCGCGCCGCCCACCGGCTTATCGCCGCGGGTGAGGGCGTTAAAGATCGTGGTTTTGCCGGCCTGGGGCAGGCCGAGGATGCCAAGTTTCATGGTCGGTTACTGACAACTTCCTATAGACCAAATATTCTATTTGATCTAAGCTTAAGGTATGGGTGGGTCCAGAGATTTTAACCCAGAAGAACTCAAACGTCTGTATGTGGACGACGGCCTCCCCGCGCGGGCGCTGGCGGCGCGGCTGGGCTGCGGCGAGACGACCGTGTACCGCCGGCTGGCGGCGCTGGGGATTGCGCGCCGGCCGCCGGGAACCGTCCCTGGTTCCCGCACCGATTTCAGCGCGTGGTCGGCGCCGCTGGCTTACGCGGTGGGGTTGATCGCCACGGATGGCAACCTGTCGCGCGATGGCCGGCATTTGACGATGACGTCCGCGGATGTGGATCTTCTGGACACAATCCGAAATTGCCTGGGCGGGCAGGCCGCGATCACGACGCACCGCAGCAGTTATGGGAGCCGGGTCAATCGGATTCAGTGGGCGGACCGTGCGTTTCATGAATGGTTGGCCGCGATCGGCCTCATGCCGGCCAAAAGTTTGCGGCTGGGCGCGCTCCAGATCCCGGATGAGTATTTCTCGGATTTCTTGCGCGGCTGTATTGATGGCGATGGCTCGATCCTGACTTATATCGATTATTACAACGCGGTAAAAAATCCGAGTTACGTGTACACCCGCCTCTTCGTCACCCTCGCGTCGGCCAGCCGGCCCTTTCTGGAGTGGGTGCATGGCACCTTGACGCGGCTGATCGGTTTACGCCGCGCTGTCATGACCCAAGTGCGGTCAGCGCCGCGTCATCCCATATCGGTGCTGAAGTATGCGAAGCGCGACTCGATCACGCTGCTTAACTGGCTCTACTATGCGCCTGACGTGCCGTGCCTGGCACGCAAGCGGATCAAGGCCCAGCCCTTTTTGACGGAACGTTGATCTTCACAATCCGTCGCAAGTTCGGCTATAATTTGATTACTCGGCCGAGGTGGTGAAACTGGCAACCACGCACGACTCAAACTCGTGTGCCCGGAAGGGTTTGAGGGTTCAAGTCCCTCCCTCGGCACTCCAAGCGCGACGGCGCCCCCGTCGCGTTTTGCTTTAAGTTTGCGGCGCGGCGCCGTTCTGTGGCACAATCTGCCGCGATGTCCCGCGGCGCGCTCCTTACTCTCCTGCTGGCCCTGGCGCTTGGCCTGGGCGCCGGCCTCTACCTGGGCTGGGTGGCGTTGCCCACCCAGTACACGGACACCTCCCCCGCGGCGCTCCGGCCGGCCCTCAAAGACGACGCTGTGTTGATGATCGCCACCCTCTACACC
>JAGOBN010000092.1 GCA_017999235.1 Anaerolineales bacterium
CTGATGCGCCGGCCGATCTCGCGCTTGTCGGATTCCAGCTGGGTCTCGCCCGGGCCGCGCAAGCCCACGCCGCCCGTGCCGCCGCGGCCCGACGCGCCGCCGGCCTGGCGGGCCAGGTGCGTCCATTGCCGCGTCAGGCGCGGCAGGCGGTATTGGTACTGCGCCAGCTCCACCTGCAGGGCGCCTTCGCGCGTGCGCGCGTGCTGGGCGAAGATATCCAGGATCAGGGCCGTGCGGTCCAGCACGCGCACCTTCTCGCCGAAGAGCGCTTCCAGCTCCCGGTGGTGGCGCGGCGAAAGCTCGTCGTCGAAGATCACCACGTCCGCCAGGGTCTCTTCCACAAATGCCTTGACGTCCTCGGCCTTGCCCGAGCCGACAAAGGTGGCCGGGTCCGGATGGTTGATCTTCTGGGAGGTCTCCCCCACCACGTTGAGGCCGGCGGTGTCGGCCAGCAGGGCCAGTTCGGAGAGCGAGTCCGCCACGCTCAACAGGTGCGGGGTATTGCGCACTTCCACCCCGACCAGGAAGGCGCGTTCGTGCGGCGGCTGCGTGGGCTGCGCGGGGCGCGGCATCTTACGCCAACCCGATCACCGGCAGAGCGCGCGGATGCTCCACCGTGAACTCAAAGCGCAGGGTCTGTTTGGCATTAGCGGGCAAGGTCACCTTCCATTCCAGGAGATTCAAATCGGTCTGTTCAGCCGGCCGCGGGTCCGCGCTTTCCAGGCGGACTTTTATCTGTTCGTCGCCGGCCACCGGCAGCTGATCCCGCACCAGCACGGTTTGCGGCGCGTCGCGCAGGTTTTCCAGCTCGATCTTATAGCCAAAGCGCAGCCGGCGCTTATCGCCCAGCAGGTTCTTATCCACCTCGCGGGTGGTCAGCTCACGCTCCACGCGCAAGCGCTCGTCGGCGCCCAGGAACAATTCCACTTCGCGGTTGGGCGGCGTCAGCTCCAGGGCCGTGGCGCCCAGGTAGTCCTCGCCCTCAAAGAGCTGGGCGCTGCCCGGGAGAAGCGTGTACGGCGAGTCGTTTTTGACCGTGGCCCGGCGGTAGCAGGCGGCGGAGAGCTTCGGCGCGGTCACGTAATCCAGCGCCGGTTTGAGCGGGAAAGCCGCCACCGCCACCTTGCGCGGCTCGCCGTTGCCGGGCACGCCGGCCCGGCCAGCCAATTTATAGGTCAGCGCGGCGCCGCTGGCCGAGACCTCGGCCTCCGGCAGCTCCAGCTCGGCCTGCTCGGGCATGGGCGCCGGGGCGGCGGCCGGCATGGCGAAATCCATCGCGGCGGCGCGGGCCACCATCTTTGGGGCGCCGGGAGCCTGCGCCGCCAACACCCTGGGCGGCGGCGGGGGCGGCGCGGCGCGCACATACCACGGGTCAAGCTCCGGCACGGTGAGCGCCAGGGCCGGCTGGGCCGTGGACAGCGTCAGCTCCACGTCCGGCCACTCTTCGCCTGTAGTCTGCGTCACCTGGGCCAGATAGGTCACGGCCAGCGCGCCGGCCTCCAGGCGTAAATCATAGAGCGGCTCCCACGCCGCGCCGGAGACCACGTAGGTCACGTCCAGGGTCAGCGCGCCGGGGCTGAGCGCTTCCAGCTCGACGGCCACGGTGAACCGCTGCCGGGGACGGGCCGCTTGAGCCGTCTGCAGCTGGTGTTTCAGGTGTTCGACCTTCTTTTCGTTCTCGCGCTTTTCCTTGGCCAGCTGCAGCAGTTCGCGCTGGAGCTGGACCGAGCGGGCGCGCAGAAAGTCGAACAAGGCGCCCTGCTCCTCCAGCTTCTGGCCGCGCAGCGCCAGGCCGCGCGCAAAGGTCTCGGCCTGGCCGCCCAGATCATCCAGGTGCTTTTGCTCGCGCTCCAAGACGCCGGCGCGGGCCGCCAGCTCCTGGCTGACTGCCTGCGCGTCCAGCAGCCGCGCTTCCAGATCGCGCACGGCCTCCGCCGGCGTTTCCTCAAACGAAGTCTTCCGCGTGGCCGCGCCCAGCAAACGGACGCGGGCCGCGCCGCGGCCGGCCACCCGGACGGACTCCGGCTGCAAGCGCAGCGGCAGTTCCGGGAACTCCACCACGGCCGGGCCGGCGGCCACGGTTAAGGATGCCTGGCGCGTGACCCGCGCCCGGTCCGGGAACACGGTGACGGCGACCACCTGACTGTCAGCGACGATGATGTTTCCCATTGCGGCTCCTTGGGCTGTGGCGCGATTATACTCCGGCGCCGCCCCGCCGCTGAGTGCGGCTTTGCGGGTGAAAATACGGTTAAATAAGGGCGCAATGGGGCGTCGGACACTTGTCCGGCCAAAAGCTAGGCGCTAGACTGCCATAACACCGAGACAGGGACGTCTTGGTGATCAGCGGATTTAGCGAACGCCATGCCCCAAACGCTCCTGCTCGTTCACGCGGACCCCAGCGCCACTCAACCGCTCGCCGACTACTTCACCCAACGCGGCGACCGCGTGGTTTTGGCCGCCACAGCCCTGGAGGCGCTCAAGTTTCTGAGCGCCCAGGCGCCCGAGCTGGTCAGCGTGGACCTGCATCTGCCCGGCGATGACTGGCTGGACATCATCCGCATGACCCGCCGGGTCTACCCAGCAGCGCGCGTCCTCATCACCAGCCGCGTCCCGGATCTGCGCCGCGAGCTGCAGGCCAAGGAGCTGGGCTGCCAGGTCTTTTTGCGCCAGCCGTTTGCGCCAGTGTGGATTGAGCGCGCGTTGGCGCAGTTGACGAGCGGCGCCGTCGTCCCGCGCCAGCCGGCCGCGCTGCCGGCGGTGCGCCTGTCGGTGCGGGCCAAGATCATCCTGCCGTTCGCGCTGTTGGCCGGCGTCTTCGCCGCCGCCGCCGCGTATTTGATCGGCACCTATGTCTCTGATTCGATGCGCGATCGGTTTGACCGGCAATTAGTGGATGCCGCCACGCTGACCGGGGATTGGATGGTGCGGACCGAGAACGCTTTGCTGGAGACCGAGCGCCTGGTGGCCAACAGCACCGGCGTGGCGGCGGCCCTGGCCGCGCGCGACAGCCAGGCCCTGCAGGCTCTCGTCCTGCCCCTGGCGATCAACAATCAGCCGCCGGCCCTGGAACTCCTGGCCGCCGACGGCGTCAGTGTCCTCTCGCTCCGCCAGGCCGCCGGCGCGCCCAGCGGGTACGCCGCCAGCCAGGGGGAGGGCGTCTTCGCGCAGTGGCCCTTGGTGCAGAGCGTGCTGGCGCAGCGCCAGGACCCGCAAGGGGACAAATACGCGAGCCTCGCCGAGGCGCCCTGGGGGCGGATTTTCTATGTCGCCGGGCCGGTCTGGGGGCCGGAGGACCAACTGGCCGGCGTGGTGTTGGTAGGGATGCCGCTGGACGCGCTGGCCCGCGAGATCCGCGCCAGCACCCTGGCGCACGTCACGTTTTACACCGCCGCCGGCCGGCAGCTGGCCTCCACCTTGGCAGCCGGCGCCGATCTATCCCCGGCGGAAGCCAACGCCTTGGCCGGCCGCGCCGGCGCCGAGGTGCTGCTCCGCCCGCTGACGGCGGAGAGCGCCGTCTACAGCGAAGCGGTGGGGCCGTGGTCCGCGCGCAACGGTGAGGCGCTGGGCTGGGCGGGGACCGCTCTGGCGCAAAGCTTCATCGCCCAACCCTCCTTCCTGACCCAGGCGCAGTCCCTGGCGGTGGTGCTGGCCGGCCTGCTGCTGGTCTTTGTCATCGGCTGGAGCCTGGCCCAGCACATTACCCGCCCGCTGGGGCCGATGGTGCGCGCCGCGCGCGACGTGGCGCAGGGCAATTTCCAAGTCAAGCTCCATGACAGCGGCAACGACGAAGTAGCCGTGCTGGTGTACGCCTTTAATCAAATGGTCTCGGGCCTGCAGGAGGGCTCCATCTACCGGGATCTGCTCGGCCGCACCGTCTCGCCGGAGGTGCGCGAGGAATTGCGCACGGCCTTCGAATCGGGCAATTTGCGCTTGGAAGGCCAGGCCTTTACCGCCACGGTCCTGATGAGCGATATCCGCGGCTTCACCACGCTCTCGGAAAAATCCGACCCGACCGTGGTGCTCAAGTGGCTCAACGAATACTTCAGCGAACTGGTGCCGGTGATCACGGCCAACGGCGGCGTGGTGGATAAATTTGAGGGCGACGCCATCCTGGCCTTCTTTGGGGTGCTGCCCCGGCCGCTCCCGCCGCGTGAGAGCGCGTTCCAGGCCTGCCGCGCGGCCCTGGAAATGCTGCGCGTGATCGAGACCATCAACGCCCGCCGGGCGGCGCGCGGGGAGCCGCTGTTCATCACCGGCATCGGCGTGAATACCGGCCCGGTCACGGCCGGCGGGCTGGGAACCTCCGACCGCCTGAACTACACCATCATCGGCGACACGGTGAACACCACCCAGCGGCTGGAAGCCTACACGCGCGCCTTTGACCAGAGCGCGGCCGTGATCAGCGAATCAACCTGGGCCGCGCTGCGCGGCCGGCAAAGCCTCTTCCAGCTTGATTCACTGGGCGGCCACATGTTCAAGGGCAAATCCGAACCGATCCAGGTCTATCACCTGCGGCCGGCGGACGAAAGCGGCGCATGACCCCTCGGACTCCGCCCCGCCGCTATCCCTGGTGGCTCAGCGGGCTGCTGGGCGCGCTCATCCTGCTGATTGGCGTGGCCGGCCTGTTGGTGGTGGCGCGGCCGGCCACGGCCGGGCTGCTGCCGCTGGATATCCGCTCGCACCTGCGCGCCAACTACAGCGCCGACCCGCGGGATATGCGGATCGCGGCGGTGGATCCGCAAATCATCGCGGAAGTTCTGCAGGATCAACAAGCGGCGCGGGCCGGGACCGGCACGCCGGCCGCCGAGCCGCTGACGATCCCGCAGCTGCTGCAGGCGCCCGTGCCCAGCGTCACCCTGGCGCCCGGTCAACCGACCGCCACCCCCGCCGCCACCGCCACCGCGCCGCCGGCCAGCGCCACGCCGACGACCACGTCCGAGCCGGCCTCGCCGACCAGCGCGCCATCTGCCACCCCACTTGCCCCGCCGACCCTGGCGCCGACCTTCACACCGACTCCCCTGCCAACCCGCACGCGGGGGGGGCCGACATCGCCGCCCACGGCGCCGCCCACGCGCACCTCCGGGCCAACATCAACCGTGGACATTGTCGCCACCGCCACGCCGCAGGTGGTTCAAGACACCCCGGCGCCCGCCGACACCGAGCCGCCGCCGGCCCCCACCGCTGAGCTGCCGCCGCCGGCCACCGAACCACCACCGCCGCCGCCGCCCACCGATACCCAAGAAGCGTACCTGCCGCCGCCCACCGCGCCGCCGGCCGGCGGTTACCCGTAGGCGCCCCAGGAACCCAACAAAAAAAATAGCCGCGCTGATTCGGTCAGCGCGGCTCGGCTTGAAGCGCCCCGGCTAAACCGAAAAACTTGCCACGCGCTGCATCGCCTCCCGCAGGCGCTGATCTTCCAGACACAGCGAGACGCGCACGTAGCCTTGGCCAGACGGGCCAAAGATCGAGCCGGGCGTCAGACTCACGCCCGTCGTCGCCGCCAAGGCCTCGGTAAAAGCCAGGTCGTCGGCGCCAAAACGCCCGCCGTCTGGCAGCCGCGCCCACACATAGATCGCGGCTTCGGGGACATCCATCTGCAGACCGGCCGCGCGCAGCGCCGCGACCACCAGATCGCGCCGGCGTTCGTAATGGGCATTGCGCGCGCTGGTCCACGTCTGGTCGCCCGTCAACGCCGCCACCCCGGCGTCCAAAATCCCCTTGAACATCCCGGAATCGACATTGCCGATGAGCCCCGTCAGCGCCAGCAGTACGTCGGCGTTGCCGGCCGCGACGCCGGCCCGCCAGCCGCCCATGTTATACGTCTTGGAGAGCGAGTGAAATTCCACCGCCACCTCGCGCGCCCCGGGGACCTGCAGCAGGCTGGGGGCGACATACTGGCCGTAGGTGATCTCCGTGTAGGGCGCGTCATGGGCGATGAGGAAATTGTACTCACGGGCCAGAGCCACCGCCTCCGCAAAAAACGGAAGCGTGGCCACCGCGCCGGTGGGGTTATTGGGATAGTTGAGCCACATGAGCTTGGCGCGCCGCAGCGTCTCAGCGGGGAGCGCGGCGAGGTCGGGCAAATAGCGGTTGCGCGCCAGCAGCGGCATATACACGATCTCCGCGCCGGCGAAGCGCGCGCCGTTGGTATAGGCCAGATAGCCGGGATCCGGCACCAGCACCACCTCGCCCGGGTTGACCAGGGCGAGGTGCAGATGAAAGACGCCCTCCTTGGAGCCGAGCAGGGCAATCACTTCCCGCTGGGGATCCAGTGTGACCTCAAAGCGCCGGCGATAGAACTCCGCCCAGGCCGCACGGTATTCGGGCGTGCCGCTGTAGGGCTGATAGCCGTGATTATCCGGGTCTTCCGCCGAGCGGTTGAGCGCGGCGACGATGTGCGGGGCCGGCGGCAGGTCGGGCGAGCCCGCATCCAAACGGATCACATCCACCCCCTGCGCGCGCAAGGCCGCCAGGCGTTGCGGCAGAAAATGAAAGAAATAGGGCGGGATAGAGTCAAGCCGGTGGGCAGGGGCGAAACGCGAGGGCATAACATCTCCAGAGCAAAGGCACGTGGATAAATGATACCCGATACGCGCATTAAGCAGGCGGCTTTAGCCCCCTGCCCGGCTGCGGATAGCCTAGATTTTCTTATCAACTATTTTGTCCGAAATACTCACACACCCCTTGATGGCTATGCGCATAATCCGAATATCTGGCACTGATCTTGCATCTTTCATTGACCGGGATTCTAACCACTCTTATACTTAGGCCTTCCCATGCTGCATCATCATCTAGCTCACGACCTCCGCCCCCAAACCACGGCCCATCTGGCGCAGACGATGACGCTGCTCCAACTGACGACGGTTGAGCTGGAGGCGTCCTTGCGCCATGAGCTGGATACAAACCCGGCCCTGGAGCTGGTGGAAGAGCTGCGCTGTCCGGGCTGCGGCCGGCGTCTGGTCCGGGTTCCATGTCCCACCTGCGCGGCGCCGCGCGCCGACGACAGCCCGGTGGTCTTTCTCTCGCCGCGCCAGGCCGCGGGCAGCCGGCGGGACAGCAACGGCGACGAGTGGCCGGATGATTTTGAGATCCGGGTGCGCGAACGCCTCGACGAACACATCCTGCGCCAGATTGCGCCGGCCCTGGCCCCGGCCGAACGCGCCATCGCCGCGTATCTGCTGGCCCGCCTGGATGAAGACGGCCTCTTCCCGGAAGCGCCGGCTGAGACCGCCGCGTACCTCCGGGTCTCGATTGCCGCCGTCGAACGCGTGCTCGGCTTGATCCAGCGCGCGGACCCGGCCGGCGTCGGCGCGCGGACGCCGGCGCAATCGCTGCTGCTCCAGCTGGATACGCTGGCCGAGACTGCGCCGGCGCGGGTGCTGGCCCTGGCGCGCACGCTGATCACCGACCACTTTGAAGCGCTGGCGCGCCGCGAACACGCGCGGATCGCGCGCGCCCTGGGCGTCTCGCTCACGCGCGTCAATCAAACCACGCGCTTCATTCAGCGCAACCTGACTCCGTTTCCGGCCCGCGCCTACTGGGGCGACGGCCGGCTGCCCGACGCCAATGACGCCGTCTACCGCGAGCCGGATATGATCATCTCCCAGCAGCGCCGCGGCGCCAGCGGCGCGCTCTTGGTGGAAGTGCTCACCCCGCTGGCCGGCTGGCTGCGCGTCAGCCCGGATTTCAAAGCGGCCGTGGCGGAAAGCACCTCCCCCGAAGAGCGCGACCGCTGGACGGAAGCCCTGGACCGGGCCGCGCTGATGACCAAGTGCGTGCAGCAGCGCAACCACACCCTCCAGCGCCTGATGGAGATCATCGCCGTGGAACAGCGGCTGTTTATTCTGGGCCATGACGGCGATCTGCGCCCGCTCACCCGCTCGCGGATCGCGCGCGCGCTCAGCGTCCACGAATCAACTATCTCGCGCGCCGTGGCCGGCAAATCGGTGGCGCTGCCCAATGGCCGCATCGTGCCGCTGGCCAAATTCTTCGACCGCAGCCTGTCCGTGCGGGACCGGGTGCGCGTGATTGTGGCCGGCGAAACGCGCCCGCTCACCGACGACGAAATCGCCTCCCGGCTGGCCGGCGACGGCGTCCACATCGCGCGCCGCACGGTGGCCAAGTATCGGACCATGCTGGGCATCCTGCCCGCCCACCTGCGCGTCACCGCCGGCCCCGCGGCGCGGCCCGCCGCCGTCAGCGCATGAGCTTCTCGGCCCCCCACCCCGCGCCCCGCCGGCCGCGCTGGCCCATCTTCTCCGACCGGCAGCTGGAGGTGCGCTTCCAGCATCTGTTAGAGCAGATGCCGGGCGCCGCGCTGGTGGTGATCCCGCGCACCGGGCAGTTCCTGGCGCTGAACAGCCGGGCCGCCGCGTTGACGGGCTGGACCCGGGATGAGCTGTTGTCGCGCGCGCTGGCCGAGGTTATCTCCAACCCGGACGCGCTCGGCCAACTCTATGCCCTGGAGCCCGGCAGCCTGCGCACGCTGACGGAGGTGCCGATCCGCACGCGCTTCGGACCCCCGGTGCTGGTGGATGCCCGCCTCTCGGCGCTCAAAGAGGGCGCCGAAACCGTGGTGGTGGTGCTGGCCACGCCGGCCGAGGACCGCCTGGCGCAGGAACGCGAAAAGGCGCGGCAGGCGCACATGCTGGCCAACCTGCACCGCCTGGACCGCTATCTGGACCAGGCCGCGCCGGACACGCTGCCGGCGGCCCTGGCCGAGGCCGCCCACCTGCTCTTCGCGGACGCGGCCGGCCTCTTCCTCACCCGCCCCGACACCGCCAGCCTGGAATTGGCGCACAGCTATCAGGTGCCGCCCGCCCTGCTGACGCTGATCGGCCCGAGCGAGGCGCACTGGCTCCAGGCGCCCTACGCCTGGTCGGCGACCACGCGCGGCGACGGCTTCCTGCCGCTGGCCTTCCGCGCCGCGGGCTGGACCAACGTCCTGGCCTATCCGCTGGGGGCCGCGCCGGAGATCAGCGGCGCGCTGCTCATGGCTTACCGCGCCGGCAACCCGCCCATCAGCGCCACCGCGGCATTCCTGGAAGCCGCCGCCCGCCAGATGACCCAGGTGATGGCGCAGATCGGCCGGCACACCAAACTGCACGATGCCCAGCGCCGGGCCACGCGCATCGCCACCAAGCTGGACGCCATCACCGCCCAGGTGGGCGACGGGATCTTGATCCTGGACTCGGCTGGGCTGGTGGAGGAGATGAGCACGGCCGGCGCGCGCCTGCTCGGCTATCGGGTGGATGAAATCCTGGGCCGGCCCTTTGAAGACGTGCTGGGCGCGGATGAGGCGCTGACCAACGCCATCCGCGACGCCCTGACCGGCCAGACCCCGCCCCGCGGCCTGACCCTGGAGGGCCGGATCCACAAACGCACCGGCGACCCTTTGCCGGCGCTGATCCGCCTGCGCTCCCTGCCACAGACCCAGGCCGACGCCGGCTGTGTGCTGGTGATGCACGACCTGACCCGTGAGCGCGCCGACGAGGTCCAGCGCCAGCAGGCCGACCATCTGGCCTATGTCGGCCAATCCATCCAGGCCTTTGCCCATGAAGTGCGCGCGCCGCTCAACAACATCTCCATGGGCGTGCAATTCCTGGCGGCGCGGCTCGAGGCGGACACCAATTTGCAGCCCAGCCTGGCGAAGATCCAGACCGAGGTGGTGCGCCTCTCGGCGCTGATGACCGACATGCTCGCCTGGGCCAAGCCGGTGGAGCCGCGCCTGGCGGCCGTGGATCTGACGGTCATGCTGCGCCGGCTGCTCAACCGGTGGAACGGAAAACTCGGCCAGCACAATGTGAC
>JAGOBN010000755.1 GCA_017999235.1 Anaerolineales bacterium
TTGAGCAGGGCCGAGCCCCACGTCAGCCCGGCGCCAAAGCCCACCAGCACCAGATGATCATCCGGGCGCAGCCGGCCCTGGGCCACGGCCTCGCACACGGCGATGGGGATGGACGCGGCCGAGGTATTGCCGTAGCGGTCCAGGTTGAGGATGAACTTGTCCTCCGGCAGCCCCAGGCTCTTGGCCGATGACTCGATGATGCGCTTGTTGGCCTGGTGCGGCACGATCAGGCGCAGCTGCTCCAGCGTCAGGCCGGCCGCTTCCACCACCTCTTTAACGGCCGAGGTCATCACCCGCGTGGCGAAGCGGTAGACCTCCTTGCCGTCCATGTGGATGGTGTGCTGGTTGTCGCGCACGGTGTCATACGTGGCCGGCAGTTTGCTGCCGCCGGCCGGGATGATCAGCGAATCGCCGCCCGAGCCGTCGGAGCGCAGCAGGGTGCTCAAGATGCCGCCCGGCGAGGCCCGCCCTTGCAGCAGGAAGGCGCCGGCGCCGTCGCCGAACAGGATGCAGGTCCCCCGGTCCTTCCAGTTCACCACGCGGGAGAGCGTCTCCGCGCCGATGACGAGCACGTTCTGGGCGGTGCCGCTGCGGATGGCGGCGGAGCCCATGGCCAGTCCGTAGATGAAGCCCGTGCAGGCGGCGGCCAGGTCAAAGGCGCCGGCGTTTTCGGCGCCGAGCGCGTCTTGCACCAGGCTGGCCGTGGATGGGAAGGCGTGCTCGGGCGTGCTGGTGGCCACGATGACCAGGTCCACATCCTCCGGCGCCACGTCGGCCACCTCCAGCGCCAGGCGGCCGGCCTCGGCCGAGAGTGTGGCCGTGGTCTCCTTGGGGCCGGCGATGCGGCGCTCCCGGATGCCGGTGCGCGCCACAATCCACTCGTCCGTGGTGTCCACCAGCCGCGCCAGATCGTCGTTGGTCATCACCCGCTCCGGCACGGCCATGCCCCAGCCGACGATGTGCGCGTAAGGCAGCAGGGCGCCGCCGTTCGTGGTCGCGTGGCCGCGGGCGTGCGCGGCGGGGCGGGGCGGGCGGGTGTGGCCGTTCGCGCGCGGAGACGTCTCCGCGCGCGGCGCGGACTTCGCGGGCGGCGGGGCGGCGTGGCCATTCACGGGAGGCGCGCTGGTGTCGGTCATGCTTGTCCGTTCGCGTATTGGCTGAGGATCAGGGTGCCGTTGTGGCCGCCAAAGCCAAAAGAGTTGGACATGATGTAGCGGACGGCTTTGGCCCGCTTTTCGTTGGGCACATAGTCCAGGTCCAGCTCCGGGTCGGGCGTCTCATAGTTCATGGTGGGCGGGATCAGGCCCGCGCTCAGCACCTGGGTGCACAGCACGGCTTCCACGCCGCCGGCCGCGCCGAGCAGATGGCCGGTCATGGATTTGGTGGAGCTGATGGTCAGATCATAGGCGGCCTCGCCAAACACCGTCTTGACCGCCCGCGTCTCGCTGCGGTCGTTGAGCGGGGTGCTGGTGCCGTGCGCGTTGAGATAGTCAATCTGGCGCGGCTGCAGGCCGGCCTGCCGCAGGGCCATCTGCATGCAGGCCACGGCGCCGGCGCCGTCATCGCGCGGGGCGGAGATGTGGAAGGCGTCGTTGGAGAGGCCGTAGCCCACCACCTCGCCCAGAATGGCGGCGCCGCGCGCGTGGGCGTGCGCCTCGGTCTCCAGCACCACCACCGCCCCGCCTTCGCCGATGACAAAGCCGTCGCGGTTTTTGTCGAACGGGCGGGAGGCGTGGGTGGGCGCGTCATTGCGGCGCGAGAGCGCGTTCATCACGTTGAAGCCGGCCACCGCCACCGGCACAATCGCGGCCTCGGCGCCGCCCGCGATCATCACGTCCGCGCGGCCGGCCCGCAGGGCCTCCGCCGCCTCGCCGATGGCGTTGGTGGCGCTGGCGCAGGCCGAGATCACGCCCAGGTTCGGGCCGCGAAATCCGAACATGATCGCCAGCTGGCCGCCGGCGCTGTCCGGCAGCATCATCGGCACCAGGAACGGGCTGACGCGGCGCGGGCCTTTGGTGAGCAGCACTTCCACCTCGGCGTTGAGCGTGCCGATCCCGCCGATGCCGGTGCCGATCATGGCCCCCACACGCTCGCGGTTGTGTTCGGTGATCTCCAGCCGCGCGTGCTGCAAGGCCTCTTGCGTGGCCGCCGCCGCGAACTGCGTAAAGCGGTCCATGCGCCGTGCTTCTTTGCGCCCGAAGAGGGCGGCGGGATCAAAGTCCTTCACTTCGGCCGCGAAGTGGGTTTCGAACGCGCTGGCGTCGAACAGGGTGATCGGCCCCACGCCGGAGCGGCCGGCCACGGCGCTTTCCCAAGTGGCTTGGGCGCTGTTGCCCAACGGGCTGACGCACCCCAAGCCGGTGATAACGACCCGGACAGTCATAAGATTTCCTTATTGTGGTGAATTAAGTCTTGGCAATATAACACCTAAAATCAATCTGGGATGCGATCTACATAATCCCAGGTCGGCCCGGTGGATTTGGTTTGACGGTGTCTCCGCGCTGGATTACACTCGCCGCGCCATCAAGGAGCAACGAAACTCGTGATCTTAGTCACCGGCGCGACGGGATTTGTGGGGCGCGCCTTACTGCCGCGCCTGACGGAGGCCGGCCATGCGGTGCGCTGTCTGGTGCGCGCCTCCCGCCGTTCACCGCGCCTGCCGGCCGGCGTCCC
>JAGOBN010000756.1 GCA_017999235.1 Anaerolineales bacterium
TCAACGTCATCCGGTACAGCTCGGAATTGCCGTCGCGGTCAGACGCAAAGGCGATGAAGCCGGTGCCGCCGCCGACCGGCGTGGCGCTGGCCGCGCGCGTTGGCGCGGACGGAAAGGGACTGGGCGTGGCGGTGCCGGCCGCTGATTCAATCGGGCTGGGGGTGGCGCTGGGGCTGAGGTCCGGAGAGGGCGGGGCCGAGGGCGTGAAGGTGGCCACGCGGGTCACCGGCGGGGCCAAGGGCGTGGCCGGCGGCCGGGTCACAACCCCGGCCACAGCCGTGGGCGCTCCGGGCGGCGGGGCGGCCGGCGCCGTCGGCGTCACCAGCGCCACCTGGACGCCGGCGCGGCCGGTGATGAAGACAAAGACCCCGACCGCGGCCGTCAGGCTGGCCGTAAACAACCCCAACGACGCGGCGCGGGTGATCGCGCGCCCGACTTCGGCCAGCCTAGAACGCGGCATGGGCGGCGCTACGTCCGCGGCGCGCGGGCGCGCTCATAAGGCAGCTGCACCGTGACGATGGTGCCCTGCCCGGGCCGGCTGCGCACATCCAGGGCGCCGCCGTGCCGGGCCACAATGCGCTGGACCATCGCCAGCCCCAGCCCGCTGCCGGCCACATCGCGGGCGTTGGAGCCGCGATACAGCTCCGCCGTCACCAAGGGCAGTTCTTCGGCCAGGATGCCGCGCCCGCTGTCCGCCACTTCCACCACCAGCGCGCGGGTTGTCTCGCGCGCGCGCACCTGCACTGGCGCGCGGCTGGGTGAATACTTTAGAGCGTTGTCCACCAGATTGCGCAGGGCCATCAACAGCAGTTCCCGATCGGCCTGAATGGGCGGCGGCGCCCAGGGGACGCGCTGGACATCAAACTGGATGCGCGCCGGCTCCTGCAGCAGATCGGCCACCTCGTCCAGCATCTCGGCGATCTCCACCCGTTCCAATTCCAGCGGCCGCGATTCGAGGTCCGCCAACCGGCGCAGGCCGCGTGTCAGCGTCGCCAGCCGGTCGGCCTGGGCGCGCACCTCGGCGATGGCCGGCCCGCGGTCCAGGTCTTGAGCCTGCAAATTATCGAGCTGAATTTGAATGGCGGTCAGCGGGTTCTTGAGCTCGTGGTCCAGGCGCTGGATGAAGCGCCGGCGCTCGACCTCCAGCGCCGCCGCCTGCTCAGCGAGCGCGCGCAGTTGGCGCGCCTCGCTCCAGCGCCGCAGGCCGGCCGCGGCCAGCGCCAGCAGCGCCAGACTCAGCGCCGCGCTGAAGACCGTCACCGCCGGATCGGCGTAGAAGCCAACCTGCAAGAGCGCGGCCGGCGGCAGGGCCAGGCGCGCGGCCACGGCCACCGCCGCGCCGGCCAGCGCCACCCCCAGCCCAAACCAGATCAGGCCGCGCGTCATGTATCAGCCGGCCTTCACCGCGCCGACGAAGCGATAGCCCTCGCCCGGCACCGTCTCAATCAGGTCGGCCAGCGCCTCGCCCAGCTTGCGCCGGATCTCGGCGATCCGCACATCCACGGTCCGCATGCCGGTGGGGTCATCCCAGCCCCAGACCTGGTCCAGCAATTGCTCGCGGGACACTATGACGTTGGGCCGGCTCATCAGATGCGCCAGCACGCCGAAGGCCTTGTTGCTCAGCGGCACCTCGCGCCCCTCCACCCACACGCGCTGGGTCTCGCGCTCCAGGCGCAGGCTGTCGCTGGCGAGCACGCTGGCCAGATTGGCCGGCCGGCCGGCCACGGCTTGCCGGCGCAGCAAGGCCCGCGCCCGGGCGATCAGTTCGTAAGAATCAAAGGGCTTGTTGAGGAAATCATCGGCGCCCTCTTCCAGGCTGGCGATCTTCTCGCCGGTGGCGCTGATCTGGGTGAGCATGATGATGGGCGTCCAGTTGCCGGCCTGGCGCAGCCGCCGGCAGACCTCGCGCCCGTCCAGCTCCGGCATGAGGATGTCCAGGGCGATCAGGTCCGGCGCGTGCACATCCACCAGCTTGAGGGCCTCCACCCCGTTGCGGGCCTCCACCACGCGGAAACCGGCGCGCTGCAGGGCCGGGCTGAGGCCGGCGCGGATCGCGTCGTCGTCGTCTACCAAAAGGATGAGGGCGGTGGCTTCCGTCATAGTCGGGCGTCAGTATACGAGGGCTTCCCGGCCTGTCAACCGAAGATTACCGAATGGTAACGCCCCTTTACCGGGCTGGTATGGGCCGGCGCGCGGCCCGGTAACGGCCGGCCGCTAAAGTCAGGGCCAGGTTCAAGATGGACTGTGGAGGTAATGGATGATCACACATCGCTTAGGCTATTGGTTAATGCTGCTCACCTCGGGGCTGGCCGCGCTCGTCCTGATGCTGCTGCCGGCCCCCGCCGGCGCCTGGTCCGCGCTGCCGGCGCCGAATGCCACGGAACCAGCGGCGCCGGCCACCCCCACCCGGCCCCCCGCCGAGCCGCCCTTTGACGTGCTGGCCGACGCGCAAGTCTCGCCGGACGGCCGCTGGCTGGCGGTGAGCGTGGTGATGACGCCGCGGGCCGGCGGCGGATACACGGGCGGCGAGTATTACACGCAGCTGCGCGTGGTGCGCCGGGAGGCCGGCCTGGCCTGGACTGTGGTGGACGCCTGGGCGCCGTATGGTCTCGGCTACACCACCCCGCAGCCGCTGCGCTGGTCGCGCGACGGCCGCTACCTGTATTACAC
>JAGOBN010000757.1 GCA_017999235.1 Anaerolineales bacterium
CGTCCAGGCCGGCCACAAAACCCGCCATCACCGCGATGCCGTGGGCGTGCAGGGCCGCGATCTTCTCGCGGTAACGCGCGGCCTTGTTCTGGCGCTTGTTGGCGTGCTGGAGTGATTCCGCCCCAAAACTCTCAATCCCAAAGAACACGCCGATACAGCCCGACGCCCGCATCAGGTCCAGCAGTTCCGGGTCCTCGGCGATATCCAGACTGGCCTGTGTCAGCCACCACTTGTTAAGCGGACGCATGGCGGCGAGCAGTTCCTTCACGTAGCGGCGCTGGGCGGTCAGATTGTCGTCCCAGAACCAGACGACCTTGCGCTGCCAGGGCTGCGGGAAGTTGTCGTAGGCGACATCGCGCAGGACCTCGCCCACCGGCCGCGTGCGGAAGCCGGGGTTGACGGCCGGCACCGAACAAAATGAGCACGTAAACGGGCAGCCGCGCGTAGCCTGGATCACGCGCCGGATCACGAACCGGTTGGAGAGCAGGTCATAGCGCGGCGTGGGCAGGCCGGCCAGCGGGCGCGGCTCGCCGCGATAGATCGGCTGGAGCCGGCCGGCCTCGGCGTCCGCCAGCAGCTCGGCCCACACCGATTCCGCTTCACCGATCACCACCGCGTCACAGCCATTGGCCAGCGCCTCCTCCGGCCAGAAGGTGGCGTGCGGGCCGCCGGCCACCACCCGCTTGCCCTGGGCGCGATAGTGCCGCGCCAGCCGGTAGGCTTCCGGCGCGAAGCCGCTGAAGAACGAGAGCGCCACCAGATCGGCGGCGGTGTGGAGCGGCGCCGGCTCCACCTGCTGGTGGATGACGCGCACCCGGTGCCGGGCCGGCGTGAGCGCGGCCAGGTGGATGCCCGTGATGGGCGGCACGAAATTCAACTCATGCCCGCGCGCGTAGCGCGGCATATAGACCACGATCACGTCAATGTTCATGCGAACCTCCCACCGGAGTGAGCGCCCAGCGAGCCAGCGCGCCGGCCAGCGCGGCCGCAAAGGCGAAGATCACGGGCATGATGACCAAAGGCGGCAGCGCCGTCACATAGGGCGGCGGGAGCCCGGCCAGCCAGAAAGCCAGGTGCGCGCCGGGGATGCTCAGCCCGATCACCAGCGTCCACAGCCAGGTCCAGCGCGGTTCCAGGGCGCCCAGCAGGCCGGCCGCCAGCAAGATCACCAGGGCCGGCGCCTGGACCTCGGTCGCGGTCACATCCACATAGCCCGTCAACGCACCGAGCGCCAGCGCCAGCACCAGATACGCCCGCCGCGGCCGCGCTTTAGTCCGCGCCATGCGCCGCCTCGCCCGCCGTGGGCCGGCGCGTCAGCCGCCACGCCAGAGACCAGCAGAGCAGGATGCCGGCCGCGTTGCACAGCCCGTCGCCCAGGTCCAGCGACCGCAGGGGCGAGAACCCCTGCGCCGCTTCATCCGCCGTCGCCAGCAGCAGCGGCGCGAGCAGCGCCGCCGGCAGACGCCAGCGCCCCACCGCCACGCGCCGGCCGCCCAGCCACAACTCCAGCCAGAACGCGGCCAAACCCCACAGCAGAAAGTGCAGGACCTTGTCGATATCGGGCCAGGCCAGGAGCGCGGCCGGCAGCCGGCCCGTATACGCCAATTGCGTGGCAAACAGCATCAGGGCCGCCTGCGGCCAGATCAGCCAGCGCCACGGCGAACGGCCCCAGCGCCGCGTGAACCACAACCCCAGCCCCAAGCCTGATAGTGTGAGCGTCCAAATCGGTGTCGGCATGCGCTTACCATACCGAAAAAGCCGGCCGGCGCGCCACCGCCTGAGGCGCGGCCGGCGCGCACTCAAGTGCTTGACAGCCGCGCGCTTTGCGCTTCAAATCACCGCATGCCGGCCGCCCTCGATTTGCTCATCGTCGAAGACCACGCCCAACTGCGCCCCGCCCTGGCGGCCGGCCTGGAAGCCACCGGCCAGGTCCGCGTGCGCCACGCCTGCGCCAGCGGCGAAGAAGCCTTGGACTGGCTGACGGGCGCGGAGCCGGCGCCCGCCGCCGCGCTGCTGGATGTGCAGTTGGCGGGCGCCTGGGACGGCCTCCAGACGGCGCTGGCCCTGCGCCACGAGCGTCCGCGCCTGCCCGTGGTCTTCTATTCCATCCAGGACGATGACGCTTACTTCCGCGCTTTCCGCCAGGCCGGCTTCCTGACCCATTACGCCTACGTGCGGAAATCCAATTACCTGCTGCCGGCCATGCTCGTGCCGCTGCTGCGGGATGCCGTCAGCGGGCGCAGCTTCATCGACCCTGAGATCGCGGCCCGCGTCCAGGCGGTGCGCCACAAGGATGAGCACGCGCCCTTCGCCCTGTTGGAGCCCAACGAGCAGGCCGTGGCGCGCCTGTTGGCGCAGGGCTTAACCAACGATCAGATCGCGGCCCGGCTGGGCTTCAAAGACAAGCGCACCATCAGCCGCGTCAACGGCCAGATCTACGCCGCTTGGGGCCTCGATGTCAACGCCACCGACGAAAAAGTGGCCCGCACCCGGGCCGCGCTCATCGCCGGGGCCGGCCGCTTGATCCAGTGGGACGCGCACGGTCAGGCGGTCGTCCTCGACGAGCGCGGCGGTTGGAGTCCGTGGGCGCCGTGAGCGGCAGCGTCTGGCTGGATTGGGCGGCCCTGGCCGTCTCGCTCTTTGACACCATCCTGCTGACCTGGCTGGGGC
>JAGOBN010000093.1 GCA_017999235.1 Anaerolineales bacterium
GTCCACGGGAATCCCCAGCCGCTGCAGCGCCCGGTAGTAGACAAATAAGTGCCGCAGGTAGCCAAAGTCTTTGGTGTGCGGCTGCAGCTGCAAAGACCACAGATCGGCGTAATTCCAGAACAAGGCTACGGCCGCGCGCGGCGGCGCCGCGGTCAGCGCGTCCAGGGCCGGGCGCTCAGCCTGCAGAGTCTCCAGCGCGCGGCCGCCCACGTCCGGCGTGCCGTCGTGGTGCAGCAGGCCGGAGTGGTATTGCTCCTGCGCGTCCAGGGCCGCGCGCTCGCGGAAGTACACAATCGCGTCGGCGCCGGCGGCCAGCGCGTGCCACGTCCACAGCCGCACGGTCGCCGGCAGGATCAGGTGGTTGACGGCGCCCCAGTTCACATGGCCGGCCTGCTGTTCCATGATCCAGAACGGTTTGCCCAGCAGGCCGCGCGTCAGATCATGCGCGAAGCCCGTGATCACGGGATCGCCCACGTCAAACGCGTACGCGGCGTCCGGCTGATCCGCGCCATACAGCAGGTCGCGCCAGCGGTACGCGTTGCCGGTGGGGTATGAATCCCAGGTGGCCAAGCTGAGCGCCCGCGCCAGGTCAAAGTAATCCAGGTCCGGATACAGCCCCATGAAGTTGTGGGTAATGAAGTGCGCGGCCGGCGCCGTGGCGCGGAGCACGTCGATCTGCAGCTGTTGATACGCCGTCACCGAGTCGGACGAGAAGCGGTAATAGTCCAGCACCTGGCTGGGGTTGGGGGTGGCCAGATTCAGGATGGGCGGCTCGACGTGCGCCCAGTCATGAAACTCGGCCGACCAGAAGACCGTGCCCCAGGCGGCATTGAGGGCCGGCAAGGAGCCGTAGCGGGCGCGCAGCCAGATCCGGAAGTGCTCGGCGCAGACCGGGCAGTAACAGCGGGCGGTGCGGCCGCCGCCAAATTCATTATCAATCTGCCAGCCGCGGACGGCGGGGTGCGGGCCGTAGCGCTCGGCCAGCGCCGCTACGATCCGGCGGGTGTGCGCGTGATACTCGGCGTTGTTGGGGCAATAGTGCCGCCGGCCGCCGGGCTTGCGGCGCCGGCCCTGGTCATCCACCGGCAGGGTGCTGGGATAGGACTGCGAGAGCCAGTCCGGCGGCGCGGCCGTGGGCGTGCCCAAAACAATCTCAAAGCCTTCGGCCGCGAACACCGCCACCGCGCGGTCCAGCCAGCCGAAGTCGAAGCGGCCTTCTTCCGGTTCCAGGCGCGACCAGGCAAACTCGGCCATCCGCACAATCGTCACGCCCAGCCCGCGCAGCCAGCGCGCATCCGCGGCCCAGCGGTCTTCCGGCCAATGTTCAGGGTAGTAGCAGATGCCGAATTTCATAACTGCTCCTCACGCGCCTTGCGCCCAGGCCTGCACCGTGCGGATGGCGCGCTGCCACTGGGCGTAGCCGGCGTCGCGCTGCTCGGCCGAGAGGCGCGGCTCAAACACGGTGTTGGTCCCTGGCAGCGGCGGCAAGGCGGCCGCGCCGCGCCAGAAGCCGGCCCCCAGCCCCGCCAACAGGGCGGCGGCGCGGGCCGTGGTTTCGGCAAAGGTCGGGCGGATGATGGGCCGGCCCAGCCAATCCGCCTGCAGCTGGCAGGCGAGATCGCTGGCGGAGAGGCCGCCGCCCACCTTGAGCGCGCGCACCTGCACCCCGGCCGCCGCCTCCATCTCGTCCAGGATGGCGCGCACCTGAAAGCCGATCGAATCCAGAAAAGCGCGGGCGATGTGCCGGCGGTCATGGCTGAGCGTCAGGCCGAAAAGCGTGGCGCGGGCGGCCCGGTCGTTATACGGCACATTGAGGCCGGTGAAGGCCGGCACAAAGATGGCGCCGCCGGCATCCGGCACCTGGCCGGCGAGTTCGCCCAGATCGGCGTCGGCGTCGAACAGGCGCGCGTTCTCGCGCAGCCAGCGCACGGCGGCGCCCGTCACCGTGGTGTCCGCCTCCAGGCAGTGCGTGGCCTGGCCCGCCAGCTCCCAGGCCAGATAGACCTTGATGCGCTCCAGCGCCGGCGCCGCCGCGCCCAGACACACATTCACAAAGGTGGCGGTGCCGTGCGTGCATTCGGCGTCGCCGGGGGCGCGGCAGTCGTAGCCGAAGAGCGCGCCCTGCTGATCGCCGATGGTGGCCAGGACCGGGATCCGCGCGCCGTCCAGATCGAGCGTGCCGAATTCATGCACCGTGGGGACCACCTCCGGCAGCGCCGCACGCGGCACCCCCAGCCAGTCCAGCCAGGCCGGCCAGTAAGCGCCGGCGCGGAAATCGTACAAGCACATCGACTGCGCCAGGGAGACATCGGCCAGATGGCCGGCCGGCGTCCCCAGCGCGTTGAGCACCCACTGCGCGGACAAGCCGATCCGCAGCTGGCCGGCGCGCGCCGCTTCAATGATCGCCGGCTCGTGCCGCAGCCGCCATTTGAGATGCAGGGCCGCGCTGTACGCGCCCGGCCAATAGCCCAGCCGCCGGCGGGCGTCGCCGGCCCACTCCCAGGCGCGCAGCTCTTCTTCCAGGGGCTGGGTGCGTAAATCCTGCCAGGTGATGGCCGCGGCCAGCGGCCGGCCGGTGCGCGCATCCCACACAAAATCGGTATCGCGCTGCGAGGCCAGCCCGGCGGCCGCCACGTCCGCGGGCCGGAGGCCGGCTTGCTGGAGCGCCGCCGCCACCGCGGCGCGCACGCCGGCCGCCACCGTGTCCGGGTCTTGTTCCACCCAGCCGGGCCGCGGATACAGGCGGGGCAGCGGCACATAGCCGTAACCGCGCACCTGGCCGGCGCGGTCCAGCACCAGCGCCCGGCTGCCGCTGGTGCCCTGGTCGATTCCCAATAGAAAATTTGGCACAGTGGTGATAGACGGCGCACGACGGGCGACCGATAACCAGGCTGGTCGTCCGTCGTCAATCGTCCGGCGTCACGCGTTGAGCAAAGGTGCGGTTGCTCCCAGCCGCTCCGGTTTTCCGGCCCCTGATTTTACCCCGGCCCTGGCCTAACCCTTGACGCCGGAGGAGGTGACGCTCTCGATGTAGTAGCGCTGGGCCAGGATAAAGACCACCAGCGGCGGCAGCACCGAGATGGCGGCGCCGGCCAGCACCAGATTGGGGGCCTCGGTGGCGCGGCCGCGCAGGATGCTGAGCGCCAGGGTGAGCACATGGTTCTGCTCGTTGCCGGTGTTGATGATCACCAGCGGCCAGACAAAGCTGTTCCACGCGTACAGAAACGTGAAGGTGGCCTGGGTGGCCAGGGCCGGCACGCTGGCCGGAATGAAGATGGTCCGCAGGATCTCCAGCCGCGAGGCGCCGTCGATCAGGGCCGCTTCCTCCAGCTCCTTGGGGATGGTGATAAAGAACTGGCGCATCAGGAAGGTGCCGTAAGCCGAGAAAATCCAGGGCAGGATCAGGGCGGAGAGGTGATCCACCCAGCCGATCAGCACCATTAACCGGTAGAGCGGGATGATCAGCACCACAAATGGGATCATGATGGTGCCCAGATAGACGACGAACAGGTTATTCCGCCCGGGGAAGCGCAGGCGCGCGAAGGCGTAGCCGCCCACCACCGAAGTGGCGAGCTGGCCGACCACCACCAGGATGGTGACCAGCGCGGTGTTGGTCAGGCCGCGGTCCAGGCCGCCCAGTTCGGTGACCTTCTGGTAATTCTCGGGGTGGGCGGTCAGGGTGACCACCGCGCGCGCCGTCCGCACATCGGCGATGACGGGCTCAGCCGCCGGCGCGGCCGGGTCCACAAAGCGGCCGAGGGCCTTCTGTTCAAGCTGGACCACCTCCAGCGGCTGGCCGGCCGCCTCAATCACCCACAGCTTCTGCGTTTCGCCGTTGACGGTCACGGTCTTCTGGTTCAGGGCGCCGCCGGCCGGGTCCACGTCGCGCAGGGAGCGCTCGTAGGTCTGGGTCAGGTCAGCGGGCTGGGCGTACACCCCCACGCGCGCGTCGGTGCCGGCCAGCGCCAGGCGGCGCGGCCCGCCGGCCAGGGGGACGTCATACAGCGGCAAGGGGTCGTCGAAGCCGGCCACGGCCACGGTCTGCGGGTCCTGCGGCAGCAGGCGCGGCGGATAAGCGTACGAGTCGGCCGGCTCCTTCAGCGAGGTCGTGACCATGACGATGAACGGAAAGACCATCACCACGCCAAAGAAGGTCAGCACCAGGTAGATCAGGCCGGTCTGCAGGACTTGCGTGAGGCGGTAAGACATGGCGCGCCTACCCTTCGTACAGGCTGGACTGGCGGTTGCGTTGGAACTGCGCCAGCGTGAACAGGAAGATCACGGCAAACAGCACCCAGGCCACGGCCGCCGCGAAACCGAAATCGAAGCGGTTGAAGCCTTCCTGGTACAGATACAGCACCAGCGTCAGGGTGGCGTCCGACGGGCTGCCCGGCGGGTTGGTCAGGATGTAGACCTGCTCAAACACCTGCAGGGCCTGAATGGTGGTTGTGCTGACCACAAAGAAGGTGGTGGGCGCCAGCAGCGGCAGGGTGATGCTCCAGAAGCGCTGGAAATTGCCGGCCCCATCCACGGTCGCCGCCTCGTACAGCTCGCCGGGGACGTTCTGCAGGCCGGCCAGGAAGAGCACGCTGTTGAAGCCCATGGTCTGCCAGACCGCCATGATGGCCACGGCCAGCAGCGCGGTGTTGGTATCGTTCAACCACTGGATGCGCGGGTCCGCGGCCGCTAAACCAAGCCCCCGGCCGGCTTCCACCGCCAGGGTGATGAAGTAGTTGATCCAGCCCGTGGTGCTGTCATACATCCAGCGCCAGACCAGGGCAATGCCGACCACGGCCGCGATGCTGGGAATGAAATAGACGGCCCGATAGAACGACATGCCGGGCAGCTTGCTGTTGAGGATAGTCGCCAGCAGGAGCGCCGGGATGACGCTCAGCGGCACCGCCAGGATGACAAAGATAATGGTGTTGCGCAGGGCGATCCAGAAGCGCGGCTCCTGGGCGGCCACCAGCCAGGTCCCGCCGCCGGCCGAGACGCGGAAGGCCTCGGTGTAGCGCGCGACATCCACCACCTCGCGGGCCGGCTGGTCCGGATCCGCCAGCGGCTGGACGGTGACGTTGAAGATGCGGGCATAGTTATCCAGCCCGACAAAGATGTCTTTCTCGGCGCCGCGCGTGGTGGTGGTGCTGATGTAGAGCGAGAGCGCCAGCGGGCCGGCGAAGAAGATCAGAAAGCCCAGCAAGTTCGGGGACAGGAAGAGGTAGCCGTTGAGCAGTTCCTCCTGCATGTGGCCGGCGCTCAGCGCCTCGGCGGTCGGCCGGCTCCAGCCCAGGGCCACCATCCCGCCGCTGACCGCCGTCAGGGCCAGCAGACCGGCCGCGCCGGGCTGGGCGATTAATTGCGCGCCGAACCACAGCAGACCGGCCAGGGCCTCGACGGCGTAGAGGAAGACCAGGCCGCCGGCCAGCATCACCCAGCGCCCAATCTGCCGGGGCAGGCGCTCGCGGGCGGTGCCTTCAAACCGGTCGCCGGCCGTGCCGATGAGGTAGCCCAGGAAGACCACGCCCAGCCACGGCAAGCCGTTGGCGAAGGTCCCCGCCAGGGCGTCGATCCCGACAAAGACGCCGAGGCTGTTCAGCGCCAGCAGGCCGGCCAAGACGGCCACCAGATAGTTGACGAGCACCACCGCGATGCGGCCGGCCGCGCGCCGCTGGGCCACCGCCCAGGCCGCATACCCGCTGGCCAGCGCGCCCACGGCCAGCAGGACCGCGGCGCCCCAGCGCAGGAGGGGATCCAGATCGGCCAGCCACAGGCCGGCCGCGGCCGCGCCGGCGGCGCCGGCCAGGGCCAAACCCAGGCCGGCCTGCCAGGCCGTCAGCACCCCCAGCCCGGTTCGGCTAGAGGCAGATAGAGGGGTTCCGGGGGAGGCTGGGCGCGCGCTCACGGCCATGGGCTGATCTCCCAAAAAGACAGGGGCGGGCGCTGGTGCGGCCCGCCCCTGACAACGATAGGGTGGTTACTTGCTAAAGGCCGGCGCGGCTTCGTCGCAGATCGTGGCGACGAAGT
The DNA here is from genome assembly GCA_017999235.1 of Anaerolineales bacterium. The sequence goes on from JAGOBN010000093.1 coordinate 6,025, forward strand.
CATCCACCGTGCGGTCGCCATTGACCACGGCGGTCACGGCGTTGCCGTAGATGCCGTCAATCTGCGGCCAATCGCCGTCCCACAGCGGGCCTTCGGCCGTCGGCTTGGCGGCGTCGGCGATGCCGTTCAGGAAGGCCTGGCCGTTGGCCGGCGGGGTGAAGGTCAGGAAAGCGTCCAGCGCATCCTGGGTCACGCGGCTGGGGATGTTGGCGCCGCTGGCCGCCACCTGGCCCTGCACATCGGCCTGGGTGAGGGCCTGCACCAGCGCCCAGGCTTCGGCCGGGTGCTGGGTCTTGGCGTTCACGACGTACGCGCCCCAGAACAGCCAGTTGCCGGCCGTGCCGGACGGGCCATTGGGGAGTTCCACGGCGTCATACTCAAACTCGACGGTGCGGACGCCGGGGGTGGCCCAGCGGCCGTTCTGGAACATGGCCACGTTGCCGGCGCGGAAGGCGGCCTCGGCGTCATCGCCGTAAGGCACGGCCCAGTTGGCTTCGCTGTACAGCTTCTGCATGAACTCCAGACCGGTCTTGGCCGCGGGCGTGTTCATGGCGCAGCCCTGGCGGTCCGCCGTGAAGAAGCCGCCGCCGGCCGCGTTCACCCACACGCCGTACGGGCCCCACCAGTTGGAGGCGCCGTAACCGAACTTGTCGCCGCCCAGCGCCGCGACCTTGGCGGTCACTTCGGCGAAGGTGTCCCAGTTCCAGTTGCCGGCCTGGGCCAGCGCGCGCGGGTCATCGGCGCCGGCCTCATTCAGCAGATCCAGATTCAGGTACAGGGCGAAGGTCGAGACGTCGCGGGGCAGGCCCCAGACGGCGCCGCTGGCCGCGCCGGACTGGCCGTTCGCGGGGTTGTAGGTCAGGTGGAACATCGGGCCGGGATAGAAGGCGGCCGGGTCAAAGCCCGCGGCCACGTCCTTCAGGTTCAGGATATAGCCGCCATTCGCAAAGCGGGCGACATCCGTGCCGGGGATCCAGAACACGTCCGGGGCGGTGCCGCCCTCGATCTCGGTGATGAGCTGGTCCTGATAGCTGGCCGTCTCGGTGCCGCCCGGCTCATAGGTCAGCGTCAGGCCGAGCTTGGCGGCCACTTGGTCGCTGATGCCGGCGTAGACGGCGGCCTCTTCTTTGTTGTCCGGGCGGGTGCGCCAGCGCAGTTCGACGCTGGCGGCCGGCGCCTGGGTGGGGGCCTCAGTCGGCTGAGGCGCGGCGGTGGGGGTGGCGGCCGGCGCACAAGCCGACAGCGCCAGCGAGACAGCGGCGAGGGCGCTAAAAGCGCGCCCAAAAGTCGTGCGTTTCATAAAGGGCTTCTCCTCAAAAGGGTGAAACATGGATTATCGATCGGCGACACATCAGGGCAACAGTGGTGAAACCAGGCTTGACCTCCCTTCTTCCAGAGCGCGGGTGGAATGCCGCACCACCAGCTCGGCCGGGCAAGCGGTATGCGCCGGCGGCTGATCGGGATGTTCGAGCCGTTGGATCAGGAGCTGCGCCGCGGTCCGGCCGATGGCGGGCATGTCCTGGCGCATGGTCGTCAGCGGCGGGTCAAAGTAGGACGCCAGCGGGATGTCGTCAAAGCCGATCACCGAGACCTCGTCCGGAACCCGCCGGCCGGCCTCGCGCAGGGCGCGGATGGCGCCCACGGCCATGCGGTCGTTCTGGGCAAACAGGGCCGTGAAGGGCGCGCCCTGGCTCAACAGACGCTGGGCGGCCTCGTAACCGGAGGTGGCGGACCAATCGCCGGCCTGGATGAGCGCCGGGTCCACCGTCAGGCCGGCCTCCTGAAAGGCCAGGTCAAAGCCGGCGTTGCGGTCTTGACAGCAGTCCTCGGCCAGCGGGCCGTGGATCAGGGCGAGGCGGCGGTGGCCCAGGCTGAGCAGATGCCGCGTCGCGGTCTCGCCGGCGCGGCGCTCATCCAGGGCGATCGAGGCCACGCGCGGGTCACGCGACCGGGCGCCGACCAGCAGCCCCGGCACCTCCGCCGATAGGTGGTGATAGCGGCCGTCGATGTAGGGGTTGATGACCATGACGCCATCCACCCGGCGCTGTCCCACCAACTGCTCGGTGAGCGCCGCGAAGGTGGCCGGGTCCGGCGCCGACGACGACAGCAGGAAATAACCGTGCTGGCGGGCCTCGGCCTCCGCGCCTTCGATGATGCTGGCGAAGGTGAAATCCGTCAGGTTGGGCGATAAACAGGCCAGGGTGTGGGTGCGGCCCAGCGCCATCGACCGGGCAATGACATTGGGCCGGAAGTCCAGCTGGGCGATGGCGCTTTCCACCTGCGCGCGGGTCTCGGGCGCTACCCGGACATCCCCATTGATGACTCGGGAGACGGTCTGCCGGGAGACGCCGGCCGCGGTGGCCACGTCACGGATCGTTGGTCGAGTTGACATTTTGTTATTTTATGGGATGTGACCGGTCATGTGATCGGTCACACGAGAAGAATATACTGCCCATCCGGGTAACTTGTCAACACCCCCAAAAGAATGCTCATAATTCCGTTCTATTATTCACGAACTAGTCTGGTTTATTCCGAGGGATATACTGAGGTTTGTCCAGACACGCCCCGCCCGACGCCGGCCGTAACCGGCTTCGGTCGCATGGAGTCAAAGATGCCAGACCGTCAGCTTCCGCCTCGAGAGACCTGGGCCAGCGGCGCCGCCTATGAGCCTTTCGTGGGCCGCTGGAGCCGGCTGGTCGCCCGTGAGTTTGTGAACTGGCTCAAGGCGCCGGCGGACAGCCGCTGGCTGGAGGTGGGCTGCGGCACGGGCGCGCTCAGCCAGGCGATTCTGGACGCTGCCGCCCCCCGGCGCGTCACGGGCCTGGATCGTTCTGTCAGCTATTTGGCCTTTGCGCGTGAGCACATTCACGATGCCCGGGCGGAGTTTGCGGCCGGGGACGCGCAGGCTTTGCCCGTGGACACCGGCCGCTACGAGGTCGTGGTGACCGGTTTGATGTTGAATTTCGTTCCGGCGCCGGGCCGCGCGCTGGCGGAGCTGGCGCGGGCCGCGCGGCCCGGTCATTGCGTGGCCGCTTACGTGTGGGACTATGCGGGTCAGATGCAGCTGCTGCGCCACTTCTGGGAGGCGGCCGCCGCTGTGGACGCCGCCGCCGCTGAGCTGGACGAGGGCCGGCGTTTTCCACTCTGCCAGCCCGGCCCGCTGCGGGCGCTCTGGCAGGAGGCCGGACTACGCCAAGTCGAGGTCCGTCCGATTGAGGTCGCGACTCATTTTCGGGATTTCGAGGATTACTGGGCGCCGTTTCTGGGCGGGCAAGGCCCGGCGCCGAGTTACACGCGATCGTTGAGCGCGGACCAGCGGGCCGCCGTGCGGGAACGCCTGCAGGCCGGCCTGCCCTTCACCCAGGCTGGGACAATCCCGCTGACCGCCCGAGCTTGGGCGATCCGCGGGGTCCGATAAGAAAATCAGCCCGTTAGCGTGTCTCGGCAAACGGCCCAATTTCCGCGTCCGGCAGCGCGGCGCGGAGATCCGCCGAACTCACGATCACGGCGGTGCCGCGCCGGCCTGAGCCAAGAGAGACCTCGGCCGGCGCCAGGACGGCCTCATCCACCAGCACGCGCAGCGGCTGCGGCAGCCCAAACGGCGCCACGGCGCCAATCGGATAGCCGGTGACGGCCAGCACTTCTTCCGGCGCCGCCATGGTCACGCGCGAGGTCCCCAGATGCCGGCGCAGGGCCGGCCAGCTCACCTGGCGCGCCCCGGTAACCAGCGCCATCACGTACACACCCGCCCCCCCGCCCA
>JAGOBN010000758.1 GCA_017999235.1 Anaerolineales bacterium
GCCGTGCGGCTGACGCTGGGCGGCCAAGACATCATCCTGGTGACGGAACAGGGCCAGGCCCTGCGCTATTGCGAAGATGAAGTGCGCGCCATGGGCCGCGCGGCCGCCGGCGTGAACGCCATCCGCCTGGACGCCGGCGACTACGTGGCCAGCATGGAGGTGGTGGAGCCGGCCAGCGAACTGCTGGTGGTGACCGCCAACGGCTATGGCAAACGCACGCCGTTTGAGGATTACCCGGTGAAGGGCCGCGCCACCGGCGGCGTGCAGACCATCTCCCAAAAGAACCTGGAGACCACGGGCATCATCGTCTCCGCCCGCTGCGTGCATCCTTCCGATGAGATCACTATCATCTCGGCCAACGGCCTCAGCCTGCGCCTGAAGGTGGGCGATATCCGCCAATCCTCGCGCTCCACCATGGGGACGCGCCTGATCAATATCAAGGAGGGCGACCGGGTGGCCTCGGTGGCGCGGCTGGCGGCCGCCGCGCTGGCGCTGCCCGGCGACGAAGCGCCCAAGAACGGCAAGGTCAAGGCGGATGAGCCGGCGGCCCCAGACCAGCCCGAAGACGCCGCGCCGGGGACCAGCGGCGCGGATCCGGCGCCCTCTCCGGCGGATGAAGACGCGGCCGCGCCTGCCACGGCCCCGGACGAGCCGGAGGCTGGATGAACCTGGCTTCCCTGCGTCCGCCCGGCCCCTTGGCGGCCTATCTGCCGGCGCCCGTGCCCGAGGCGCTGGCGGAATGTCTGGTGGCCTTCGCTAACACCGACGGCGGCGTCATCCTCGTGGGCGTGGACGCCAAAGGCCAGGTGCAGACCGGTCTGTACCCGGAGGAGTTAGAGAGCGGGCTGAAGGCCGCCGAGCGCCTGTGCCGGCCGCCGGTGGTGGTGAGCTGGGAACAACTGGAAGCGGAGGCCGGCGCCGTCTACACCATCAACGTGCCGCGCTCGCCGGAGCTGCATTCACTGGCGGACGGCCGCGTGCTCATTCGCGCCGGCGCCGAGAACCGGCCGCTGGGCGGGGAAGAGATCCGGTCGCTGGCGGCCACCAAATCCGCCGGCGACTTTGAAGCCGAGGCCATCCCCGGCGCGCGCCGGGAAGACTTGGATGAAGAGATGGTGGCCGAGTATGTGGAGAAGCGCCAGCAGCGCCAGCGCAAAGCGCTGGATCGGACGCCGGACGAACTGCTGCGCGAGATCGGGGCGCTGACCGCCGACGGCCAGCCCACGCACACCGGCCTGCTGCTCTTCGGCCGCCATCCGCAGACCTTTATCCCGCACGCCGGCCTGATCTTTGTTAAGTTCCCCGGTCTGACGCCCGGCGGCGAGGGCGGCCTGGCCGGCTACGGCCGGCGCGAGGAGTTCAACGGCCCGCTGGCCCGCGTCATCGAAGGCGCCTGGCAGGTGATCTGGAGCGAAATGTCCGTGGGCGCTGTGGTCACCAGCCTGGAGCGCCAGGAGATCTCAGAGTATCCGCCCTTCGCCGTGCGCGAAGCGCTGGTGAACGCGGTCTGCCATCGTGATTACCGCCTGCGCGGCCGGCGCATCGAAGTGCGGATGTACGCCGACCGGCTGGAAGTGATCTCCCCCGGCGGCCTGCCCGGTTTTATTACCGTGGACAATCTGGTGGAGGAACACTTCTCGCGCAACCCGCGCCTGGTGGCCGGCCTGTTCCAATGGGGCTATATTGAAGAACTGGGCCTGGGCATTGACCGCATGATCGAAGACATGGTCAACGCCGGCCACCCGCCGCCGCGCTTCAAGGCCCAGCCGTTCTCGTTCACGGTCACGCTGGCCAACGCCCGCGAGCGCAAGGTGGCGCCCAAGTGGGAAAGCGTGATGAACGAGCGTCAGGCACGCGCCTTGCAGTTTGCCCGGGAGAAGGGGCGCATCACCAGCCGAGATTATCAGGACTTATGTCCGGATGTGTCACCGGAAACTTTGCGCCTAGACTTGAATGATTTGGTTAATCGCGGCATCTTGTTGCGGATCGGTGCCAAAAAAGGCACGTATTATGTTATTAAATAGGCGGATATCCCAAATTTATCCCAAATCCGGTTGGGATAAATTATGTTCGGTCTGCTATCAGAGCTGATTTGTAATGGATCTGCGGCGCTGGTTCGGCCTGACCGTGCTATTTTTCGTCATTGCCTTGGCCTTGGCGGGAGCGTTCCGAGAGGCGCCGGATCTGATGGCGCGTTTCTCAAACTGGCCGCCGGCGGCGGTGGCTGGGCTGATGGGGGCCGGCCTGGCGTTGGGGGTGGTGCTCTTGGTCGCGCTGACCGACCGGTTGATGCGCCCCCAGCCGGCCGCCACGGCGGATTTTGAAGCCGTCATTGATAAATTTAACCAGAGCCTGCTGGGGCTGGTTGACGAACAGACCCTGGCCCAAGTGACGGGCGATATTTTAGAGACTCATCTCACGGTGCGCGTCACCGGGTGGCTGGTGTTCACGGCCCACGAGGCCACCCTGACGGCGCAGATGGTGCCAGGCCGCGGCGATTTCCCGGCCGGGATGTTTGAGTTGGCCCGTCAGAATGTGCTGGTGCGCCAGCTGACTCTCCGGCGTGAGCCGGTGCGGCAGGTGGAAGTGGAAGCCGACACCCTGTACGCGCAAATGCCGGCCGCCGAGCGCCAATGGCTGAAGCAGCTGCACGGCGCGCTTTACGCG
>JAGOBN010000094.1 GCA_017999235.1 Anaerolineales bacterium
CTTAAGCATAGGATTCCTTGATCGGCAACGGGCTGGAGGGGGCCGCGCAGGTGCGACCGGTCTCTCAACCTGGGTAAGCCATAAACGCCCGGCTGTTAGGCCAGGCGCTCTTGGGGGTGCCTACTCCGTAATTTTAGCGCTTTGGCAATGATTGGGCTGCAAAAAACCGCAATTATGATAATTTACCGTCCCAAGGAGCTTCTGTCAACGGAAAAAGGTCCCCGTAAATTTCGGGGCGGCCCCGCGCGCGGCTTGTCTTAGCAGTTGCCCCGTCCGCCAGAAGGCTACGGCGGCCAGGCCATGCGCCAGCACCGCGAACAGCGGCGGCGTTTCCAGCGTGTAGTAGATCCAACATCCGCGCGTCGTGCCCCATAATTCCAGAAAGTAGCCCAGCCCGCTGCCGGCCGCAAAGGTCAGCACCGCCGCGCGCTGGTCGCCGGGCGCCGCGATGAGCAGCGCGCTCACCGCCAGCGCTCCAATCGTCAGGGGCTTGTCCAGCGTGGGCCAGACGAAGTCCAGCATCAGCCCATAGAAGGCGGGGAAGACGAGCCAGTAAGCCCCGGACCAAAAGTCCAGCGCCCCGGGCCACGGGCGCCCTACCCCTGGCGCTTTGAACGGCAAACTTTCCGCCGCCCACTTCAGCCCGCGATAGAGGCGGTCAATCGCCAGGCTGGCGATGGGCCAGGCCGGCACGATCCAGAGCGGCGGGCGCTCAAAGGTGTAGTAATGCCAGAGGTTGGTCTGTGTCCCCCAGGCCTCGATCACCAGCCCGCCCGCCAGGCCCACCGCCACGATCACGGCGTCGGTCCGCAAGTTGGCGCCGGCCATGATGAGCAGGGACATGGCCAGGAAGTCTCCCACCAGCAGCCAATCCACCTGCACCCACCACGGGTAATGCGGGCTGAAGCTGGCCAGATACTCGGCCGCCAGCGGCCACCAGACGTAGCCGATGACAAACAGCGTCAAGAGGAAGCCGCTCAACAGCGCGTAGCTGTGCCGGTTCCAACCCAGAGCCGCGCCCAGGCGCTTCAGAGTCGGTCTCCTGAATAAAAACGGGGCCGCCGCGCAGATCGCCGGCGGCCCGCTCGATGCGCCGCCGGTTACGCGCCGATCTCGAACGTGCGCTGCCAGATTTTAGCGTAGCTGGCTTGGGTGAGATCGCGCGGGTTGCCGATGGTCTGCGGGTCGTTGAAGGCGATCTCGGCCAGGTGCGGGATTTCGTCTTCGTTGAACCCCAGCTCCTGCAGGGTCGGGATCTCCACTTCTTCGGTGAGCCGGTACACGGCCTCCACGGCTTTCTCGGCCGCGTCCCAGACGCTCAGGCCGCGGATGTCCTCGCCCAAAGCCTGGGCGATGCGCGCGAACTTCTGCGGCTCACCGAGGTAGTTGTACTCCATCACCGGGCCGAGCACGCGCGCGGTGAGCGCCCCGTGCGGCACATCATGCACGCCGCCGGCGCTCTGGCTCATGGCGTGCGCGGCGCCGGCGCTTTCGGTGCCATAGGCCAGCGCGCCCAGCATGGCGGCCATGCTCATGCCATAGCGCGCCTCCAGGTTGGCGCCCTGGGCGAAGGCCACGCGCAGGTGCCGGGCCACATACTCCATGGCCAGCAGGGCGGTGGCGTCCGGCAGGGGTTGGGCGTAGGCGCAGGTGTAGCACTCGATGGCGTGCGCCAGGGCATCCATGCCGGTGGCGGCGGTGACGGCCGGCGGCAGGCCCAGCGTCAGCTCAGGGTCAATCAGGGCCACCCAGGCGCCAATCGCGGCGGTGCCGCCGACGTTGAACTTGATCTTGCGCTGCGGGTCGGTGATCACGGCCCACAGGGTCACTTCGCTGCCGGTGCCGGAAGTGGTGGGGACGCAGATCGTGGGCGGGATGCGGTGCTTGATCGGCTGCGGGTCGGCCCACTCGTAGTTGAGGATCGAGCCGCCGTTGGCGGCCACGACGCCGATGGATTTGGCCGTGTCCATGCTGGACCCGCCGCCAAAGCCGATGACGCCGTCACACTTCTCGCTGGCATACAGGCGCGCCGCTTCATCCACGGTGGCGATGGGCGGGTTGGGGACCACCTGATCAAACAAGGCGAACCCCAGGCCGCCGGCTTTGAGCGGGGCGGTGACCCGGTCCACCAGGCCGGCCTTGACGATGCCGCGGTCGGTGACAACCATCGGGCGCTTCATCCCCAGCGCCTTGGCCTCGTCGGCTAAGGTTTGGATGGCCCCGGCGCCGTGCTTCATGACGGTGGGGATTTCGAACGAGCGGACTTTGGGCATGGCACTCTCTCCTCAAGGACGGGGCGGGGATGGGTAAGATGGTCAGCCGGCCGGCCCCTCAGGGGGCGGTCGCCAATTCAAACTCGGATTGGAAGCCGGCGATATGGGCGCGCATGGCGGCGGCGGCGCCGGCGCCGTCCCGGGCGTGCAGGGCCGCGATGATGGCGCGGTGCTCGTCGATGGCCTCGCGCAGCCGCACGACTTTGTGCAAGGACACGTACCACAGGCGCAGCACATGGCTGTAGAGGCGCTCCAGGCTTTCTTCTAGAAATTCGTTGTGCGCGGCCTGGGCCAGCAGGATATGGGCGCGGTGGTCGATCTCGATCAGCTGCCGGTAATGGCCGGTCTGCAGGATGGCATCGGCGTCCACGAAGAGCGCCTCCATCTCGGTCAACTGGTCGAGGGTGGCGCGTTCGGCGGCCAGGCGCGCGGCATACGGCTCCAGCTCCAGGCGCAGCTCAAAGACCTTCTGCAGATCGCGCGGGTTGAGGTCCGCCACCAGGGTGCCGCGCCGGGGATAGATGACCACCAGGTTGTCGTAAGCCAGCCGCTGCAGGGCCTCGCGGATGGGCGTGCGGCCCAGCCCCAGCTCGACCATCAGTGCATTCTCGTCAATGGGCGCGGCCGGCGGCAGCTCTAGTGTAACAATTTTGGCCTTCAAGCGCGCGTAGGCCTCCGTGCTCTGTGAGCCGGGGGCGTTCTTGCGACGATGCTGAGCGGCGAGGATGGTGGTGGGCAGCATGGTGATCTGGTATGGAACTGATATATCAGAGGGCGCCATAAGAGTCAATAGATTGGGCGTTTTATCCAATTTGACAGGCGGGGGGCGTGATCCTAGAATGCCCGTACACCCGTTTTCACCAATTGAGGAGAAGATCATGCGCCCAAGAACCCCGAAGCTCTGGTGGACTGTGCTAGCGATCCTGGTCGCGGCGGCGTTTGTCGTGACGGCCTGCGCGCCGGCGGCCACGCCGAAGCCCACCCTCAAATTAGCCGCCAACCCGTGGGATGGTTCGCGCGCCAACGTGGCCGTGGCCAAAATCCTGCTGGAGAAGGAGCTGGGCTACAAGGTCGAGGTCGTGGATATTGACGAGAACGCGCAATTCCCGGCGCTGGCCACCGGCGATCTGAGCGCCACGCTGGAAATCTGGCCCTCCGGCCACGCCAAGGATTACGAGGACTACGTCACGACCGGCAAACTGGAAGACCTCGGCCCGCTGGGCGTGGTGGGGAAGATCGGCTGGTTCATCCCCACCTATCTGCTCAAGGACCATCCCGAACTGGCGACCTCCGAGGGCTTCAAGGATCCGGCCAACGCCGCGCTGTTTAAGACGGCCGAGACCGGCGAGCAGGGGCAGTTCATCGGCGGCGACCCGTCCTTCGTGCAATACGACGAGGCCCTGATCAAAAACCTGGGCCTGGACTTCAAGGTGGTCTTCGCCGGCTCCGAGCAGGCCGAGCTGGCGGCGCTGGATGCCGCTTACGCCAAGCAGGCGCCGTTCCTGTTCTACTTCTGGACCCCGCATGCCGCGCACGCCCAGTATGATCTGACCAATGTGGCGCTGCCCGCGTATTCCGCGGAGTGTGAGGCCAAGGGCGCCGAGGCGCGCGATTGCGACTATCCCGAGGACGTGCTGTACAAGGCGGCCTGGGCCGGGCTGAAGGACGCCGCGCCGGACGCCCACGCCCTGCTCAAGGCCATGAACTACACCAACAAAGATCAGATCAACATCTTGGCCGACATCGCCGGCGGCAAGACGCCCGACGAAGCCGCGCAAGCCTGGGTGGACGCGAACAAGGCAGTGTGGGAGAAGTGGCTGGGGAAGTAGTGGAGAGTAGAGAGTGGCCAGCCGCTGGTTAAGAGTGGCTAGCCGGCGGTAGGCCGCTGCCGATAAACACAACAGGGCCGCGCGGGAAACCGCCGGCCCTGTCTTGTTTAACAACAATACGGTTCGTGCTGAATCGCCAATCGCCAACCACTAACCACTAACCACTAACCACTCATTACTGGCTCCGCGCCGCCCAGGCCTGCGTGATGCGGTCCATGATGACGGCCCACAGGACGATGGCCAGGCCGGCCTCCAGGCCGCGCCCGGTCTCGCTGCGCGCCAGCCCGTTGACGGCCTCCAGCCCCAGGCCGGCGCCGCCCACCATGCCGGCGATGACCACCATCGCCAGCACCATCATGATCATCTGATTGACGCCCAATAAAATCGACGGCAGCGCCATCGGCACCTGCACCTTGGCCAGCGTCTGCATCGGCGTGGACCCGAAGGCGCGGGCCGCTTCCACCGCCTCGCCGGCCACGCCCCGGATGCCCAGGTCCGTGAGCTTGATGCCGGGCGCGATGGCGTACAGCACCGCCGCGATCAGGCCCGGCACGCGCCCGATGTTGAAGAGCATGATGACGGGCACCAGGAAGACGAACGACGGAATGGTCTGCAGAAAGTCCAGCGCCGGCCGCAGAATTTCCCGCACGGTGTCGTTCTGCGAGGACCAGATGCCCAGCGGCACGGCCACCAGGATGGTGAAGAACATGGTCACCAGGATCTGGCTGAGGGTGTCCATGCTGAACGACCACATCCCCAGCAGCCCCACGGCGAACACGCTCACCCCCGCGAACACGCTCAACCGCCAGCCGCCGGCCCAGGCGGCCAGGGCCGCCACGCTCAGCACCGTCACCGGCCAGGGCAGCACCTCGGTGAAGAGCGTCCGCAGCGGGTTGAGCATGTAGAGGACGATGAAATCGCTCGCCGGCCCCGTCCCCAGCATGAGGCCGCCCACCGGGACTTCAAAGGCGTTATCGCGCAGCCAGCGCACCAGCGCGTCGGTGGGCTCGCGCAGATACCAGCGCCAGGCCTCCGGAAAGGTGCCAAAGCGGACGAGCAGATCCAGCAGCAGCACGCCGCCCACCACCACCACCAGATTGATCATCCCGGCGTACGGGCGCCAGTCCCGGCCGCCGGCCAGGGTGCCGAGGAAGTGCGCGGGGACGCCCGCCAGCCGCCGCAGGGCCAGCTCGGCCGTCAGCCAGCGGCGCTCCCAGCGCGCCGGCACCCACTTGGGCGCCAGCGCCCGCACCGGCGCGCTCGGCATGCCCGAGAAATCGAGGCGGCTCAGGCCCTCGCTCCAGCGGTCCAGGACGATGGCCAACAGCACAATCGCCAGGCCGGCCTCCAGCGCCTGGCCCACCTGCAGGCGCTGCAAGGCGACCAGCACGGCTCGGCCCAGACCGCCGGCCCCGATCAGGGCCGCGATCACCACCATGCTCAGCGCCATCATGATGGTCTGATTGACGCCGGCCATGATGGCGGGCAGGGCCAGCGGCAGCTGCACCTGGAACAGCAGCTGCCAGCGGGTGGCCCCAAACGCGCGCGCGGCTTCGATGGCCGGCGGGCTGACCTGCCGGATGCCCAGGCTGGTCAGCCGGATCATGGGCGGCACGGCGTAGATGAGGGTGGCCACCACGGCCGGCACCCGGGCAATGCCAAAGATCACCACGACCGGGATCAGGTAGACAAAGGTCGGCATGGTCTGCATGCCGTCCAAGATCGGCCGCGTCACCCGGTCCACGCGGTCGCTGGTCCCGGTGAGCACGCCCAGCGGCAGGCCGATGCCGACCGAGAGCACCACGGCCACGATCATCAGGGCCAGGGTCTGCAGGCTGGGCTCCCACAAGCCAAACAAGCCCATGACCACCGGGCCGATCAAGCTCAACGCCGCCAGGCTGGGGCCGCCGAGCAAATAGCCGGTGATGGTGGAGAAGGCCAGGGCCGCCGGCCAGGGCAGCGCCAGCAGCAGGTCCTCGGCCGCGCGCAGGCCCCAATCAATGAAGGTGCTCAGCGGGTCGAAGAAGTATTGAAAGATCGGAATGGTTTCGCGGTTGGCGACGATGGCGCTCTGGGCGTCATCGATGGGGGCGCGCAGGCCCAGGTTCCAGGCGGCCGGGAAGGCCTGCGTGTCCGGCGGCAGCAGAAAGGCCAGCACGATCAGGCCGACGAGGACGGCCAGCGGCAGAAAACGCTGGAAGGACTGGGAGGGCGAGGCGGGCAGGGCGCGAGCAGCCATGGGTGGATGACCAACGCTAAAGGTGTGGCGGGCGGGGCCTGCCTGGGCCAACGCCCGCGAACAACCGCGAAACCGCCGCTCAGACGGCCAGCGCCTGCATGACGCCGGCGCGGTCCAGACAGCCGGCCACGGCGCCGGCGGCATCTTCCACCCCCACCAGGCCGTCGTAGCCGGTGAGGATCGGCAGGACCGTCTCCAGCTTGGCGGTGCCGCGCACCCGTGGCCCGCTGGCCGCGAAGCCGGGCGGGCAGGGCCGCATCACGCGCGCGGCGCTGAGGACCTTGGCCCGCGGCGCGTCTTTGGTAAAGGCGGACACGTAGTCGTTGGCGGGATGCAACACCAGGTCCTCGGGCGTGCCCACCTGCACGAACTGCCCGTTCCGCATGATGGCGATGTGGTCGCCCAGTTTGAGCGCTTCGGCGAAATCGTGCGTGATGAACACGCTGGTCTTGTGCATGGTGGCTTGCAGGCGCAAAAGCTCATCCTGCATCTCGCGCCGGATGAGGGGGTCCAGGGCGCTGAAGGGCTCGTCGAACAGGATGATTTCCGGGTCCACGGCCAGGGCGCGTGCCAGGCCCACGCGCTGCTGCATGCCGCCGCTGAGCTGCTTGGGGTAGTGCTGTTCCCAGCCGGCCAGGCCCACCAGCTCGATCATCTGCTGGGCGCGCGCCAGGCGCGCGGCGCGCGGCGCGCCGCGCACTTCCAGCCCGTAGGCCACGTTCTCAATCACGCGCCGGTGCGGGAACAAGCCGAAATTCTGGAAAACCATGCTGATCTTGTGCCGGCGCACCTCGCGCAGGGCCGGCTCGGCCAACTGGAGCACATCCTGGCCGTCCACCACAATCGCGCCGCGCGTCGGCTCGGTCAGCCGGCAGATACAGCGCACCAGGGTGGATTTGCCGCTGCCGGACAGGCCCATGACCACGAAGGTCTCGCCGGAGGCCACGGCAAACGACACCCCGCGCACCGCCACGACATGGCCGGTCTGCTCGAGGATTTGGGCGCTGGTCTGGTCTGGGCTGAGGCGTTCGATGACGCGCTCCGGCTGGCGGCCGAAGACCTTCCACACATCGTGGCACGCGATTTTGGGGGCGGGGGTGCGATTGTCAGCAGCGGAGGCCGCAGTCATGTTAGGGGGAAGTATAAGGAATTCCTTTGAGAAGTCAACGCGAGCCCCTTTAGTTTTGTTGCAACGCGGCCCGCGGCGCCGGTGTTTCCGGCCGGCCGGCGCTTAGTTCCCGCGCACATACCCGCGCCGGAAAATTTGTGAGACTCGCCCGGGGGGCTTGTGGTAAAAATGGTTCAGCCCGCCCCTGTTCAGGAGAAGCGTATGACCGCTGACGCCGACCGCCTCACCCGCCGCCGCGAACGCCGCGAAGCCCGCCGCCCCGGCCCGGCCGGCGCCTCGGGGATTCGGAATCTGGTGAATCAACTGCCGCTCACCACCATCCTGTCGGAGGAGGGGGTCGAGCGCATCCACGCCGCCTCCATGCGGCTGCTGGCGGACCCCGGCATCCTCATCGTCGATTATCCGCCGGCGGCCGAGACCTTCCGCCAGCATGGCGCGCAGGTGGAGTGGGTGGATAAAGAAGTCACCTATCCCAACGGCGACACGGTGGAAGTGAAGGGCCATCTAGTGCGCCTGGACGAGGCCACCCTGCTGAGCTTCATCCGCCAGGCGCCGGCCGTCTTTACCCAGCTCGCGCGTAACCCCGCCAACAACGTCGTCATCGGCGGCCGCAACCTGGTCTTCGCGCCCGTGTACGGCCCGCCCTTTGTGGGCGGCCTGGATTTCGGCCGGCGGCAGGCCACCCTGGAAGACTTCCACAACTTCGCCAAGCTCACCCAGATGGCCGAGCACCTGCACCACGGCGGCGGCACGCTGGTGGAGCCCAACGACATCGACGTGCGCGAGCGCCATCTGGATATGCTCCTGGCGCACCTGACCCTGCATGACAAAGCCTTTATGGGCTCGGTCACCCATGCCGATAACGCCCGCGACACCGTGACCATGGCCGAAATCGCCTTTGGCGCCGACGCCATCCGCCAGAACCCGGCCGTGCTGGGCCTGATCAACGCCTCCAGCCCGCTGCGCTTCGATGACCGCATGTTCGGGGCGCTGGAGGTCTATGCCCACGCGCGCCAGGCGGTGCTGGTGACGCCGTTCCTGATCGCCGGCGCCATGTCCCCCAGCACCCTGGCCGCCACCCTCGCCCAGCAGAACGCCGAGGCCCTGTTTGGCATCGCCTACGCCCAGATGCTCAGCCCCGGCACGCCCTGCATCTACGGCTCGTTCCTGTCCAATATTGATATGAAGAGCGGGGCGCCGTGCTTCGGCACGCCCGAGAACGCTCTGGCCCTGTACGCCGGCGCCCAGATGGCGCGCCGCTACCACCTGCCGTATCGGTCCGGCGGCAACTTCACGGCCGCCCGGACCCCGGACGCGCAGGCCGGCTACGAATCGGCCAGCACCTTCTGGCCCACCGTCCAGGCCGGCGTCAACTTTGTCCTGCACTCCGCCGGCTGGCTGGAAGGCGGCCTGATCGCGGGCTACGAGAAGTTTGTGATCGACCTGGAGATGTGCGGCATGATGGCGCGCCTGGTCAACGGCATCGGGCTGACCGACGAGGACTTCGCCTGGGACGCCTATCAGGAGATCCCGCCGGGCGGACACTTCCTGGGCTCTTCCCATACCATGCGCCACTACAGCACGGCGTTCTATTCCCATACCGTCTTCAGCATGGACAACTATGAGAAGTGGGCAATGGACGGCAGCGCCGATACCTATAAGCGCGGCAACGCGCTCTACAAGAAGATGCTCAAGGAATATCAGGCGCCGGCCATCGATCCGGGCGTGCGGGATGAACTGCAGGCTTTTGTGGCCCATCGCCGGGCCGAGCTCCAGGCGCGCCAGCCGCGCACCGAGTGGCGGCGGTAAACGGGATCGGACAGAGGTGGGCCACAGAGCCACGAAGTCGCAGAGTTTCTCTGTGGCTCTGTGGCCCTGGCTTTTAATCCAGTAAAATGCGGCCTGATGCTCACCCTGCGTCAGGCCCTGCAGCTCTCCGTCTTTGAAAAAGCGCGCGTGGTCGCCGGCGCGGCCGGCCTGGAGGGCGTCATCCGGCGTGTGCATGTGGTGGACAGCCCGGATGCGGAGTACCACCTCTACGGCGCCGGCCTGCTGCTGTTCACCTCGGGCTACAACCTCAAGGACAACCCGGCGGAACAGGCGCGCTTCATCCCCCAACTGGTGGAACACGGCCTGGTGGGGGTAGTGTTCTCGCTGGGCTGGTCCTTCGCCGATGTGCCGGCCAGCATGCGCCAGGCCGCCGACGCGCACGGCTTCCCGCTGATCGCGGTCCCGCAAGACGTCAAGTTCATCACGCTGGTCGAGCGCCTGTACGTCGAACTGGTCAACGAGCAGTTTGCGCTCAAAGAGCG
>JAGOBN010000095.1 GCA_017999235.1 Anaerolineales bacterium
CGGCCAGCCGGCCGGCCCGCAGCATCGAGCCATCCCCACCCAGCACCACCAGCAAATCGTGATCGGGAACCACCTCGCGCGCTTCGACGGTGTCCACCGGCAGGACGCGCGGGGCCGGACCGCGCTCGGCGCAAAAAGCGCGGATGTCCTGGGCCGTGGCTTGAGCGCCCTCGGCGCGCGGATGATAAAGGAGGAGGGGACGTTCGCGGGCAGCGGGCATGGGAAAATTATACCGGCATCGGCTTCAAGCCAGGCGCTGATCGCACTCGGCGCGCAAACCACAGGCCGCGCAGCGTCCGGCCGAGGCATGCGACCGGGCCACGTCCTCGGCGTCGCCGGCGGCCCGCATCGCCGCTAACACCGCCAGCAGATCACGCTCCAGCGCCGGCGAGTACTCTATCCGCCGGGTCTGATCCGCGTATTTAATCAGGCCATAGCGCGGCCGCCGGCCATAGGTTTCCGTCACCAGCGCGCAATACGCGGCCAGCTGATACACATGGCCGGGATAAGCGCCGGCGGCCGGCGCGCGCCCCGACTTGACCTCCACCGGGATCAGCTCAGCCCCGGCGCGCACCAGATAATCCGGCTTGCCCGTGAGCTGCAGACGCTCCGAGACCAGCGGCCGGTCCACCCGCCCCCAGGCGCCGGTATCGGTGGAGACGACCTCGCCGGCCGGCAGGCCGGCCGTCTGCCGCAGCCGCCCGCTCAAAAGCAGGAACAGCACGGCCAGCACCAGGAGCGCCAGAATGCCCGCGGTCACCGTTGGCTCCGCTCAGCGCCCCAGGAACCACAGCCCCAGGGCCGCCAGGGCGAACAGCACCGCCAGGAGCCGCAGGAGCCGGGCCGCCCCCACCACGGCGCCGTGCTGCCGGTGGGCTTCGGTGCCGGCGGCCAATTCAGCGGTGTGGCTGGAAGCATAACCTTGGATCACGCGCAGCCACCAGGCGCGGTGACAATAGGTGTACTCGCCCAGCTCTGAGGCACGGATGAAACGCATCCGGCTACCCGGCGGCCGGCTGATCCAGGCCGCGCGCCTCCAGCGCCCGCAGGGCGTCCGCCAGCCGGGCCTGGCGCAGGCTGGTGGTCAGATCGCCGCGGGTGCGCTCGGTGACGCCGCGCACTAGGTCGGTGGTGCGCCGCAAGCCGCCGGTGATGGCATCGGGATAGTCCATCGTCACCAGCAGCAGGTAGATATCGTCCATGGCCTCCAGCAAGTGCTCGGCCGTATCCGAGTGATCGTGGCGGATGATGTCCAGCACGCGCCGGCGCAGCTCGCCGGCCGCTTCCCCCAGGCCGTTGAGGTAGGCCGCGTACTCCACGCCCAGGGCTTCCGGCTCCGGCAGCGGCTCCGCGCCCAGCAAGGCATAGACGATGTTGGCCTCGGCGAATTCCTTGAGCGCGTCCTGCGTATACCCCGCATAGTACAGATCCGGGTACAGCGCCAGGTCGGCGCGGATGGCGGCCACAATCTGGCCGGCGGCCGCGATATGCTCCCGCGCCTCGCCGCGTTCATCGCGGTGCGCGGCCCGGATCGCCAGCGAGCAATGCCGGATCAGCGTGCGCGAGCGCTCGACGGCTTTATCGCGCGCGGCGTTCTTGGCCGCGAAGTTGGCGCGGATCCGGTCCGCGATGACGTCTAGGTTGTGCATCCTGGTCTCCGGGGTTATTCGGCCTTGGGCGGCCGAAAGAGCTGGTCCGCCAAATGGGTGGGGACGACAATCTCACCGTATTGCGCCTCAAACTTGCTCAGGTTGTCGGCCAGGGCGCGCAGAAACAGCTTGGCATTCAGCGGCGTCATTAGCACGCGCGCGTAGACGCGCGATTTCGGCACATTCGGCAGCACCCGCGCGAAATCCAGCACCAGCTCCGACGGCGAGTGGGTGATAAGCGCGAAGTTGGTGTAGATGGCCTCGAGGTTGTTCGGCAGCTCGATGGAGATGGGCGGCAGGGCGGGCGGCGGGGCCGGCGCGGCCGCCGGGGCGGGCGGCTCAGGTTGATCCGACATGGGCTCCTCCACACTGGGGCGGGATGACGATCACCGGTGGGCTAAAACACGATCAGCCGTCGGGCCAGAGGCGCGACGGCTGATGGGGCAACCCGCTGGGTTTAGAACGGGATTTCGTCGCTCTCGTCACCGACCGGCTCGTGGCCGGCCATCCCGCCTCCACCGCCCCCGGCCGGCACGGCCCCGGTCTCACCTCGGGAGCTGAGGAACTTCACGGTGTTGGCGGTGACGTCAAAGGACGCGCCGTAGCCGCCGTCCTTCTTCTGGTACAGCTTGGGACCGCCGGTGGACGGGTCACCCGTGAGGCGCCCTTCCAGATAGATCTTGGAGCCTTTTTTGAGGTAGGTATTGCAGGTCTCGGCTTGTTTGCCAAAGACCGACACGCGCCACCACAAGGTGCGCTCCTGCATCTGGCCGTCCTGACCCGTCCACTTCTCGGTGGTGGCCATCGAGAAGTTGCAGACGGCCTGGCCGGACGGCGTGTAGCGCATCTCCGGGTCACGGCCCAGATTGCCAATCAGGGTGATTTTATGGTACATGGGGGATTCCTTTCTCAGCGGGGACTAGGGTGGAGGTGTAAGGCTGGCCCGCTAAGTGCGTAAGTGATCATATCAAAGGACTAGAACAAATGTCAATCGCCAGGTATGCGGTCGCGCTAGTTGGGCGGCCCATCCCTGGCGATTATTTGATTTAGCCGCGCACGTCAGAACTTATTGGGCGGTGCGCATCTTGGTATTGCCGGACAGCCAGCGGGCCACCAATAACACGGCGCTGGCCACCGACACCACGCCGCCCAGGCCGGCCAGCGCCCAAAACATCCGCGAGGGCCGGGGCCGCGCCGGCGTTCCGGCTGGCGCCGCGGCGCGCGCGCCCGTCAGTTGGGCCTTCAGCGCGGCCACAAACGCCGGCCGCGGCGTCACCGCCGGCAAAGCGCGCTTCACGCGGCCGGCCAGCGCCACCAAGCTCTCAGCCGCCTCGGCCGCGGCCGGCGCCTGACGGAGCAATTCCGGCCCGCGCTCCTGCCCGGCATTCAAGCCGTCGGCGTGCGCGGCCAACAGGTCTTCCACCACCCGGGTTTGCATACGTCGCCCCTTTCTCAGACGCCTTCGAGATACGCCAGCCCAATTGTTCCCGGCCCGGTGTGCGTGGCCACGGTCGGGCTGACATCCGTCACCACGGTCTCCACTACCGCGCCGCCCAGCCGGGCTTGCGCGGCCGCCAGGATTTCCGTGGCTTCCGCTTCCGCCGCCGCGTGCAGGGTGGCCAAGCGGATCTGGGATTTGCCGGCCAGCCGCTCGCATACAATCTCCACCAGCCGCGCCATGGCCTTCTTGCGCGAGCGCACGCGCTCCAGCGGGTGGATCATGCCGTCGCGTACTTCCAGCAGCGGCTTGAGGTCCAGCACGCCGGCCGCAAACGCCGCCGCCGCGCCGATCCGCCCGCCGCGCTGCAGGTACTTAAGCGTTTCCACCGTCAGCACCACCCCGGTGCGCGGCACGGCGGTGGTGATCAACTGCCCTACCTGCTCGGCCGATTGGCCGGCGGCCGCCGCGCGCGCGGCCAATACCACGATATAGCCCATCGCCATGGCCGTCGTCTCCGCGTCAAACACACGGATCGGCTTGTCCGGCAGGAGGGCGGCGGCCTCTTGGGCCACCTTAAAGGTGTTGGAGAGCTTGGCGGAGAGGTGGACGCCGATGACGGCCTCGGCTGCGCTGGCCGCCGCCGCATACACCTCCTTCATCTCGCCCAGCGAGGCCACCGAGGTGGTCGGGGCCACGGGGTCAACCTTGAGCCGCTCAAAAAACTCCACCGCGCCGATATCCACGCCGTCGCGGTAGGATTTGCCGCTCCAATTCACCACATTCGGCACGATGTGAATGCCTAATTGCTCACAGACGGCTTTGGGGATATAGGCGGTCGAGTCGGTTACCAGGGCCACGCGGGCTTTAGTCATAAACGTCTTTACCTCACTGTGAAGGATGCAGGGCGCCGGCCGACTCCAGGTGCGCCAACTCGTCGCGCAAGGCCAGCAGGGTGCGGTGATACAGGCTCTTAACGGCCCCCTCACTGCGGTTCATCACCTGGCCGATCTCGGCATTCGACAGCTGTTCGACAAACTTCAGGATAATCAACTGCTGGCGCTCGCCCGGCAGGCGGCGAATGGCGCGCAGCAGCGTCGCCTGTTCATGCTGATCCGTATAGGTGTCCTCGGG
The DNA here is from genome assembly GCA_017999235.1 of Anaerolineales bacterium. Next base: position 4,222 of record JAGOBN010000095.1, read on the forward strand.
CGCTTCAGCTTGCAGGTCGTTCAGCACCACGCCGTTCAACGGCACAGCCTGCCGGCGGGCCTCGTCCCGGTACCAGTTGGCCACCACATTATGGGCAATCCGATACAGCCAAGCTGAAAAAGGCAGCCCGCGATCCGTGTAGCGCGGGAGATGCTGGCTGGCCCGTTGGAACACCCGGGCCGTCAGGTCCTCGGCATCTTGGGCGTTGCTGGTGCGGTAATAAATATAGCTGTAGATCTGGCGCACATAGCGCTCATACAAGGTGCCGAAGGCTTCGAGATCGGTCTTGGCCCGCGCCACCAGTTCCGCTTCATCTTGTCTGAGATCAAGCACCCGCCAAACTCCCGCCCGGGCTCTTGATCTAAACAAATAACACGCTCCGCCCGGAATAGTTGCGATCGCGCGCGGAGTATAACAAAGCCCGGAGGGCGGGTCAAAGCGAGTTCCCGCCGGCTTTGACGCCGATCCGCCGGCCGTGCTAGACTCGCGCCGGCATGCGGAGCTGGCGCTGGGCGGTTCTCCTGGTAGTGTGGGGTGGGGTCGGCCTCGGCGCGTACCCCGTGCGCGCCCAAGACTCCAGTGCGGCCGGGATCACCACACCGCTCCCCGGCGCCACCGTCGCCGGCCAGGTGGCCATTCTCGGCGCCGCCGCACCCGCCCAATTTGAGCGCTACGAACTCGCCTTCAGCTACGACCCCGATCCCACCAACACCTGGTTCTCCATTCAGGAGCCGGTCCTAACCCCCATGCCGGGCGGCCTGTTAGGCCGCTGGGATACAACCGGCATCGCCGATGGCTTGTATGTTCTGCGACTGCGCGTGTATACTTCAGAGCGCGAATATGTAGAAACGGTGGTGCGCGGCTTAGTGGTTCAGAACACCGCCCCACTGTCGGCGGCCAGTCCGCCGCCGGTTCCGATCACAACCGCTCAAGCTTCGCCAACTGAACCTCTGGCACTGCCGTCGCCCACCAGCCTGGCTCCGCTGATCGCCCTGCCGCCCGCCGCCACGCCCCGCCCCGCCGCGGAGCCGCCGAGCGCTGGCGCGCCGGACCAGCCGGCCGCTGTGCCGCTGAGTGTTCAAGCCGCCCAGGCCGCTTTTGGCGCTGGGGCGCAGTTGGCGGTGGTGGTGTTCGCCTTGTTCGGCCTATATCTCAGCGCGCGGGCCATCGTTATGGCCGCTGTGCGCCGACAGCGCCGCTGAGGTCTGCAATGTTATTGCTACCCCTTGAGGTCCCAAGTGTCTGAATATCAGTACATGATCGTCGGCCTGGGCAACCCGGGCCGAGAGTATCGTCTCAATCGCCATAATTTGGGGTTTATGGCCTTGGACGAAGTGGCCGATCGTTTTGACATGGCCGGCTTTACGCGCAAACAAGGGCGCGCGTTATATACCACCGGTCAGATCCACTCCCAGCCCACGATTCTGGTCAAACCGCAGACCTACATGAACTTGTCCGGGGATGCGGTCGGCTCGCTGCTGCGCTTCTACAACATCGACCTTGAGAAGCTGCTGATCTGCGTGGACGATATCGCCATTCCGTTTGGCACCATCCGCCTGCGCCCGCGCGGCAGCGCCGGCGGCCAGCGCGGCCTGCAATCCATCATCACCAACCTGGGGTCGGATCGCTTTGCGCGCCTGCGGCTGGGCATTGGCCAGCCGCCGGGCCAGACACCGCCTTCGGCCTATGTGCTGCAAAACTTCAACCAGCAGGAATTCGACGTGATTGAAACCATGCTGGCCCGCGCCGTGGATGTGGTCGAGGCGTTCGTTAAAGACGGCGTGGTGCTGGCCATGAGCCGCTTTAACGGGCCGGCCAGCCGGGAAAACTAAGCGCCCGCCGCCACGCTGTGAGCGGCCGCGGATGGAGGCTCCATCCGCTTTTTTTCTCCCTTTCTCGCGATGCAGCTCACCGGCTTGCTTCCTCTGTTGCGCGCTCGGCCGGCCTACCGCGCCGCGCTGGCCGCCCCGCCGCCCGCCCTGGGCCTGCCCCGGGCCGCGCGCCCCGTCCTGGCGGCGGCCCTGGCCGCCGAGACCGACCGCCCAACGCTGCTTATCACCGCCCGCCCCGACCGGGCCTTGGGCCTGGCCGAGGCGCTGACCGCCTGGGAACCGGGGCTGCGGGTCCTGCTCTTCCCGGAGCCCAGCCCCATGTTTTACGAGCCGGCGGCCTGGGGCGCCGCCGTCACCCGCGGCCGGATCGCGGCCCTGGCCGCCCTGGCCCCCTACGCGCAGCTCACCTGGCCGGCCGGCCGGCCGCCCGTCATCGTCACCTCCGCGCGCGCCCTGATCACGCGCACCCTGCCCCGGCGGGAATTCCTCACCCATACCCGCTCGCTGCACGTCGGCCAGAGCATCGCGCTGGAGAAGCTCCTGGCCAGCTGGGTGGCCATTGGCTATGCCGCCGAGAGCGTGGTGTTGGAGCCCGGCCAATTCGCGCGGCGCGGCGGTATTGTGGATATCTTCCCGCCGGCCGACGACCAGCCGGTGCGGCTGGAACTCTTCGGGGATGAGATCGAGACCCTGCGCCGCTTTGACCCGGCCACCCAGCGTTCCGGCGAGAAAGTGGCGGGCATCACCATCACGCCGGCCCGCGAAGCCCTGCCCAAACACTTCCACCCAGGCCCGCAAACCAAGAGCCACGGCGAGAATGGGCCGGTCGAAGCCTTAGACCTTGACCTCTCCTCCCTTGGTCCCGCCTTCGGTGGTCCGCTGGAATTTCAGATCCCGCGCTTATACCCGCCCACCACCTTGTTGGATTATCTGCCAACCCGGACGCAGGTGCTGGCGGAAGATTGGCCGGAGCTGACCGACGCCCTGCAGGAATTGGAGGAGCACGCCCAAGAGCAGCGCGGGATGCAAGTGGAGGCCGGCGTCATCCCGGCGGATTTCCCCGCACCGTTCACGCCCTGGGCCGATCTCCAGGCCGGTCTCGCCCAGCACACGCCGCTCTGGCTGGGCGCCGCGGACGCCGCGGACGTCACCCCGGTATCGGAGTTGGGGCGGGCCTTCCACCCCGGCCCGCGCTTCGGCGGCCAGATCCGGCCGTTTCTGGAACAGGTGGAAGAATTGCTGTTCCGGGGCAGCGCCGTGGTGGTGGTTTCGCGCCAGGCCGCGCGCCTGGCCGAGCTATGGAGCGAGCGCTATGCGCCCGTGGCGGCCGGCGCCGCCCTGACCGAGCCGCCGGCCGCCGGCACGGTAACCTTCCTCACCGGCTCCCTGGCCGAGGGCTGGCGCCTGGATTTGGCGGCGGACGACGACCCTTCGCCGCCGGAGGCCCAGCGGCCGGCGTCCCTGCATCTCTTAACCGACGCCGAAGTCTTTGGCCTGGCCCGCGCCCAGCCGCGCCGGCGCCAGCACCGGCCGGCCGCCGCGCCCGAGGCCCATTACGCCCAGTTCGCGCCCGGCGAGTTTGTAGTGCATGAAGACTTCGGCATCGGGCGCTACCGCGAATTGGGCAAGCGCCTGGTGGAAGGGCTGGAGCGCGAGTATCTGGTGCTGGAGTTCGCCGAGGGCGACGAACTCTATGTGCCGGTCTACCAGGCCGACCGGCTGGGCAAGTACGTGGGCGCCGAGGACCATCCGCCGGCCCTCTCACGGCTCGGCTCCACCGAGTGGCAAACCGCCAAGAGCCGCGCCCGGCAGGCGGCGGAAGAAGTGGCGCGCGAACTGCTGGATCTGTACGCCCGGCGCGCGCTGGTGAACAAGCGCGCCTTCGGGCCGGATTCGCCCTGGCAGGCCGAACTGGAGGGCGCCTTCCCCTTTGTGGAGACCGAGGACCAACTGCGCGCCATCCGCGAGGTCAAAGCCGATCTGGAGCGGGCGCGGCCGATGGACCGGCTGATCTGCGGCGATGTGGGCTTCGGCAAGACCGAGGTGGCCCTGCGGGCGGCATTCAAGACCGTGGTGGCCGGCTATCAGGTGGCCATCCTGGTCCCCACCACCGTCCTGGCCCAGCAGCACTTCCACACCTTCCGGGCGCGCCTGGCCGCTTATCCCGCCAAGGTGGAGATGCTCTCGCGCTTCCGCACGCCGGCCGAGAGCCGCGCCATCCTGCGCCAGCTGGCCGACGGCCAGGTGGACATTATCATCGGCACCCACCGCCTGCTGCAGAAGGACATCGAGTTCAAGAACCTGGGCCTGCTGATTGTGGACGAGGAACAGCGCTTCGGGGTGACGCACAAGGAGAAGCTCAAACGCCGGCGCGCCGAGGTGGATGTGCTGACCCTGACGGCCACGCCCATCCCGCGCACGCTGTACTTCGCGCTGACCGGCATCCGCGATATCTCCACCATCAACACCCCGCCCGAGGAGCGCCTGCCGGTGCTCACCCACGTCGGCGCCTACAACGAGAAGCTGGTGCGCCAGGCCATCCTGCGCGAGCTGGACCGGGGCGGCCAGATCTTCTTCGTCCACAACCGGGTGCAGAGCATCGGCTTGCTGCGCGAGAAGCTGGAGCGCTTGGTGCCGGAGGCCCGGATCGGGGTGGCGCACGGTCAGATGGACGAGCACGCGCTCTCGCACGTGATGGATGAATTTGAAGACGACCAGATTGACCTGCTGCTCTGCACATCCATCATTGAATCCGGCCTGGACATCCCCAACGCCAACACGCTGATCGTGGACCGCGCCGACACCTTTGGCCTGGCGCAGCTCTACCAGATCCGCGGGCGGGTGGGCCGCAGCGCGGCGCAGGCCTACGCCTACTTCTTCACCGATAAGAGCCACCGCCCCACCCCGGAGGCGCGCGAGCGCCTGGAGACCCTGGCGGAGCAGACCGAGCTGGGCGCCGGCTACACCATCGCCATGCGCGATCTGGAGATGCGCGGCGCCGGCGACATCATCGGCCCCAAGCAGTCCGGCCAGATCACGGCCGTGGGCTTTCACCTGTACACGCGGCTGCTGGGGCAGGCGGTCCGCCGGCTGAAAGCCCAAGGTCCACGGGTAAAAGACGAAGCTGGCGAGAAACCCCATACCCCCAGCCCCACGGACCAGACCGAGGCCCGGGAACTGGGCGGCGGGCTGGCCACCACAGTGGATCTGCCGCTGGCGATCTCGATCCCGGGCGATTACGTGGAGGACCGCACCCTGCGGCTGCAGCTCTACCAGCGCCTGGCCAACGTGGCCGAGGTGCGGGACTTGGAGACGCTTCAGCAGGAGTTGGCCGAGCGCTTCGGGCCGCTGCCGCGCCCGGTGGACAACCTGCTCTATCAACTGCGGGTGAAGTTACTGGGGGTGAAGGCCGGCGTGTTGGCCGTGGCCAGCGAGAACGGCCAGCTCGTCCTGGTACTGCCGGCGCTGTCCGAAGCGGAGCAAGCCGAGTACACCTATGGGCTGGCCGACGGCGCGCGGGTGAGCAAAAACAAAATCTGGCTGCCGCGGCAGCCAGAAAAGGAATGGAGAACAACCTTGGTGCGGGCGCTGGAGAAGCTCGCCGCCGCCCGCGCGCCGGTGTAAGCGCCCGCCGGCGTACTCGCCGCCCGCCGGCGTACTCGCCGGCGCTCTAACTCCCCAGGTTAATCTCTTGGCCAATCTCCACGCCCGGAAAAC
>JAGOBN010000759.1 GCA_017999235.1 Anaerolineales bacterium
GGCCCCGGCGTGCGGAACTTGGAGTTGGCGCGCGCCCTGGCCGCCCACGCCCGGGTAACCCTGGCCGCGCCCGGCCAGCCGGTGGCGGACGCCGCCGGCGTCACGCTGCTGGGCTACCAGACCGATCAAGACCTGGAGCCGGCCCTGGCCGCCGCCGATGCCGTGCTGGCCCTCGGCCAACTGGTCTCGCGCCGGCCGCGCTTGCGCCAATTGGATAAACCCCTGATTGTGGATTGGTATGACCCGTTTGAGATTGAGAAGCTGGCCCAGGCCGCGGCCGTGCCCGCCGACTACTGGACCCAGGTGGACCGCGAGAGCCATCTGGATCTGAACCTTCAGGCGCGCGCCGGCGATTTCTTCATCTGCGCCAGCGACCGTCAGCGCGATTATTGGTTGGGCGTGCTGCTCGCCTGTGGCCGAGCGCGCCTGGCCGATTACGCCGATGACCCCACCCTGCGAACGCTTATTGACGTGGTGCCTTTCGGCCTGCCGGCCGCACCGCCGGTCCGGGGCGGACCCGCCATCAAGGGCGTGGTCCCGGGGATCAGCCCAGCCGACCGGGTGTTGTACTGGGGCGGGGGACTGTGGCAGTGGTTTGACCCGCTCCTGCTGATTGAGGCGCTGGCCGAGATTGTGCGCCAGCGCCCGGAGGTAAAGGTGTTCTTCGCCGCCGGCCGGCATTTTGATACCGCCACCGTGCCGGAGATGCCCATTTACCAGGCCGTGGTGGAGCGCGCCCGCGCGCTCGGCTTGCTGGATCAGCACGTGTTCTTCGGAGATTGGGTGCCGTACGCGCGGCGCGGCGATTTTCTGCTGGACGCGGACCTGGGCGTCAGCCTGCACCGCGCCGGACTGGAGAGCCGCTTCGCCTTTCGCACGCGCTTCCTGGACTATCTGTGGGCGGGCCTGCCGATGGTGGTCAGCGCCGGCGATCCACTGGCCGAGCTGGTGGACCAGCACAGTCTGGGGCGCGTCATCGCGCCCGGCGACCCGGCGGCCTTGACGGCGGCGGTGCTGGAGCTGTTGGCTGAGCCGGACCTGCGCGCCAGGCTGGCGCCGCGTTTCGCGTCCGTAGCCGCACAGTTCCATTGGGCGCGGGTGATTGAGCCGCTGGCGCGCTTCCTGCGGGCGCCGCGCTTTGCGCCCGATGCCCGCCGCGCGCTGGACGGTCTGGATCTGGCCGCCCGGGTTAAGACGCTGGAGACGGAATTGCAGGCGGTACGCAATACGCGCGTGATGCGCGCGGCCGGATGGTTGGAGCGCTGGCGGCGCGGCCGGTGACGCCGGCGCTCAAGGAGTGACGATGGTGTGGAATAAACCCAAGACGCCGGCGCAGATCGCGGCCGGCTTTCAGCGGCGCGCGCCGTGGGTTACGCGCTTCACGATTGACGGACAGGTGTACGGCGGCGATTTTGACGTCGAGCACGATGTCCGGATTCCGCAGTTTTATGAGACCTTCCCGACGGTGCGCACGATCCTGGAATTGGGCAGTCTGGAAGGCGGCCAGACCTTCCAGTTGGCGCGCCGGCCGGGCGTGCGCTTGACCAGTGTGGAAGCGCGGCGCGGCAACCTCGAAAAAGCGCGCTTCGTGCAGGGGTTGGTGGGCGTCTCCAACGTGCGCTTCGTGCAGGCCGACCTGGAGAAGCGCCCGCTGAGCGCCTTCGGCCAGTTCGACGCCGTCTTCTGCTCCGGCGTGCTGTATCACCTGCCGCGGCCCTGGGAATTATTGGATGGCCTGCGCGCCGCCACGCCGCGGGTCTTTATCTGGACGCAGTACGCGGATGAGGCCAAGGTCACCGAGACGATTGCGGGCTTCCCCGGCCATTGGTATCAGGAGCACGGCCCCACCGATCCGCTCAGCGGCATGTCGCCGAAATCGTTCTGGATTACGCTGGCGTCCCTGCTCGCGCGGCTCGAGCGCAACGGATTTACGGCGGTCAAAATCCTGGAAGACAATCGCGCCCATCCGAACGGCCCGTCCGTGACCCTGGCGGCCTGGGCTGGCGATGCCTGAGGCGCCGGCCGTATCCGGACGGGGATCCCCAGGCGGCGCGCCGGAGATCGCCGTCATCCTGTTAACCAAGAATAGTCAGCGCTATCTGGCCGAGCAGTTGGAGGCCGTCTTCGCCCAGGCGGCTGGCCGCGGCGTGGAAGTGATCGCGGTGGATTCCGGCTCGCGCGATGCCACGCTGGAGATCTTCAGCCGCTACCCGGTGCGGGTGTTCTCGATCGCGCCGGCCGAATTCAACCACGGCGAGACGCGCAACTTTGGGGCGCGTCAGGCCAGCGCCTCGGTGCGCTACCTTGTCTACCTCACCCACGATGCCACGCCGGCCCCCGGCTGGCTGGCCGCGCTGCTGACCGCCGTGGAGACGAGCCCGGACGTGGCGGGCGCCCACAGCCGGCATCTGCCCCGGCCCACCTGTCCTTTGCCGATGGCGCGCCTGCTGCAAGAGGAATGGGAGCAGAGCGGCACGCCGGACCGCGTGGTCAAGCGCCTGACTGATCGGGCCGATTATGAGCGCCGGCGCGTTTGGTATGCCTGGTTCAGCAATACCAGTTCGTGCCTGCGGCGCGCGGTCTGGGAACAGATCCCCTTCCGGCGCGTGGATTTTGCCGAGGACGCGGACTGGGCGGACCGCGTCCTCCAAGCCGGCTACACC
>JAGOBN010000760.1 GCA_017999235.1 Anaerolineales bacterium
AAAGCCAAAGGCCGTTTCCGCCTGGAAGGCAAGGACTATACCGTCCAAGATGGCGATATCCTCAATATCCGCTTCTCCCCGCCGGCCAAAAAATAGGCCGCCCACTTCAGGAGACTCACCCATGCCTTACGAGCCCACCCGCTGGACGCTGGACGCCTTGATCCCCAGCGCCGATCCGGCCGCGATTGACCAGGCCCTGACCGCCTTCGAGAAGAAGGTCAAAAAAGTGGAGGGCTGGCGCAAGAAACTGAAGCCCACCCTGGCGGTGGCCGACTTCTTGAAGCTGCTCACCGAGTATGAGGCCATGATCCAGGCCGGCATGCGCGTGTACGCCTACGCGCAGCTGAAGTTCAGCGAGAACACCCAGGACCAGGCCGCCCTGGCGCTGGTGATGCGGGCTGATCAGGCCTTCGCCGAAGCTCAAAACCGGGTGCTGTTCTTCTCGCTGTGGTGGAAGGCGCTGGATGACAAACGCGTCGCGCGGCTGATGGCGGCCGCCGGCGACCTGCGCTACTGGCTGGAGGAGATGCGGCACTTCAAGCCGCACACCCTGTCCGAAGCCGAAGAGAAGATTATCAATCTCAAGAACGTCAACGGCCCCAACGCGCTGCAGACCCTGTACGAGACCATCACCAACAACTACAAGTTCACGCTGGAGGTCAACGGCGTTCAGCAGACTCTGACCCGCGACGCGCTCAGCGTGTATTACCGCAGCCCGGATCCCGCCCTGCGCGCCGCCGCCTACGGCGAGCTCTTCCGGGTCTACAGCGCGGCCGGCCCGGTGCTGGCCCAGATTTACAGCGGCCTGGTGCGCGACTGGCGCAGCGAGAATGTGGACCTGCGCCACTTCAAGAGCCCGCTGGCCGTCCGCAACCTGGCCAACGATCTGCCGGATAAAGTAGTGGAGACCCTGTTGAAGGTCATCCGCAAGAACGCCGGCGTCTTCCAGCGCTACTTCCAGCTCAAGGCCAAATGGCTGGGGCTGGAGAAACTGCGCCGCTATGATCTTTACGCGCCGCTGGCCGCGGCCGAGGCCGCCATCCCGTACCCCGCCGGCGTGCAGATGGTGCTGAATACCTTTGGCGAGTTCTCCCCCCGGGTGGGCGAGCTAGCCCAGCAGGTCTTTGACGCCGGCCACGTGGACGCCGAGGTGCGCCCCGGCAAGCGCGGCGGCGCTTTCTGCTACAGCGTCGCGCCCGGTCTGGCGCCGTGGGTGCTGCTGAACTATACCGGCAAGGCCCGCGACGTGGCGGTGGTGGCGCACGAGCTGGGCCACGCCATCCACGCCCTGCTGGCCGGCCACCACTCGCAGCTCACCTTCCACTCCTCCCTGCCGATGGCGGAGACCGCCTCGGTCTTCTCCGAGATGCTGCTGACCGACAAACTGCTGGCCGAGGAACAGAACCCGGCCGTGCGCCGCGATATCCTGGCCGGCGCCATCGACGACGCCTATGCCACCGTCGGCCGGCAGGGGTACTTTGCCCTGTGGGAAAAAGAGGCGCACGAATTGGTGCGGCAGGGCAAGACCGCGGACGAGATGGCCGCGCGCTACCTGGAACTGCTCCAGGATCAGTTTGGGGCGGCGGTGGAGGTCAGCGCCGACTTCCAATGGGAGTGGGTGGCCATCCCGCATTTCTACAGCGCGCCCTTCTATGTGTACGCGTATTCGTTTGGGCAGCTGCTGGTGCTGGCGCTCTACCGGATGTACAAACGCGAGGGCGCGGCCTTCAAACCCAAGTACTTGAAGATCCTCAGCTACGGCGGGGCGGAGGCGCCGGCCCGCATTCTCCAGGAGGCCGGCATCAATATCGCCTCCGAGGCCTTCTGGCAGGGCGGCTATGACGTGATCCGCGAGCTGATCGACCAGCTGGAAGCGATGTAACCGACCGCGGTTGCCGGGGTCTGGGGCCAGTCGGCGTCAGACCCCGGTTTTATTTAACGGCTCGGCCAGCGCCTCGCTGCCGCCCTTCCACAGCTTGAGAAACGCATCCACCACCTGGGGATCAAAGTGCCGGCCCGCTTCTGCCTGCAGATGGGCGCGGACCTGCGCGTCCGGCCAGGGCGGCCGGTAGGGCCGATGGGAGCGCAGCGCGTCCCACACATCCACCACCGCGAAGACCCGCGCCGCGTAGGGGATGTGCTCGCCTTTCAGGCCGCGCGGGTAGCCGCTGCCATCCCATTTTTCGTGGTGGCAATAGGGGATATCCAGCGCCGGCCGCAGGAACGCGATGGGCGCCAGCATCTGATAGGCGTGGCCGGGGTGCAGGCGCATAATGGCCCATTCCTCCGGCGTCAACGGACCAGGCTTGAGCAAGATGGCGTCCGGCACGCCCATTTTGCCAATGTCGTGCAGCAGCGCGCCCCGGCGCATCTGCAGCAGCTGCTCGTCGGCAAAGCCCAGCGCGCTGGCCAGCCGCACGGTCATCTCGGTCACGCGCTGGGTGTGGCCTTCCGTCTCGCGGTCGCGCATATCCAGCGCCCGCGACCAGCCCTCCAGCGTGGCGTCATAGGCCCGCAGCAGTTCCGCGTTCAAACGCTGGATCTGGGCGGCCGCCCGCCGGCGCTCGGTCACATCCCGGACCACCAGCTGGGCCATCGGCTGGGCCTCCCACAGGAAATGCCCAATCGCGATCTCGGTGGCGACGCTCCCGCCCGCGGCG
>JAGOBN010000096.1 GCA_017999235.1 Anaerolineales bacterium
CTGCCGCTCACGCCGGCCATTGCCGCCGCCATTCACCAGGCCGCCGGGGTCTGGATTGACTCGTTCCCGTATACGCCCGAGCGCGTGCTGCGGGCGCTGCGGCCCGGTTAGCACCATGCACTCCCTGGCGGATACGCTCGTACTCATCCGCGGCGGCGGCGATTTAGCCACCGGCGTGGCGCACCGGCTGCGGCAGGCCGGCTTCACGGTGGTGGTGACGGAACTGCCCCAGCCGCTGTGCGTGCGGCGCGCGGTGGCCTTCGCCGAAGCCGTCTACGCCGGCCGGGTGACCGTGGAGGGCGTCACCGCCCGCCTCGCGCCGGATGCGCTGTCCGGGATGGCGTATGCCGTGCTGAACGAGATCCCGGTGATAGTGGATGTCAGCGGTGAGGCGCTGCGCCAGCTGCGCCCCCCGATTGTGGTGGACGCGCGCTTGGCCAAGCGCCCGCTGGAAACGCGGCTCACCGACGCCCCGCTGGTGGTGGGGCTGGGGCCGGGCTTCGAGGCCGGCGTGGATTGCCATGCCGTGGTGGAGACCCTGCGCGGCCACGACCTGGGCCGCGTCTACTGGCAAGGCCGCGCCGCGCCGGATACCGGCCAGCCCGATCCGGTGCGCGGCCTGGCCGCCGAACGCGTCTTGCGCTCGCCGGTTCCGGGTATTTTCACCGCCGTCAAGGTCATCGGCGATCTGGTCAAGAAAGGCGAAGTCATCGCCTTGGTGGATTACGCGCCCCTCATCGCTCAATGCGATGGCGTGGTGCGCGGGGTGATCCATGACGGTCTGCGCGTGACGGCGGGCTTGAAAGTGGGGGATATTGACCCGCGCGGCATCCGCGCTGACTGCTTCACCATCTCCGACAAGGCCCGTGCCGTGGCCGGCGGGGTGCTGGAAGCGGTCTTGGCCGGCGCCCGCTTCTGGCAGCGGGAGGGGCCGCCGGAACTCCGCGACCGGGGACTGCCCTGAGCTTGACCCCCGTGCGTCTGGCCCAAGCCCTCGCCTTATCTGACGGTGATCTCGTCGCCCTGACCGGCGCCGGCGGCAAGACCGCGGCCCTCTTCCGTTTGGCCGACGACGTAGTGGAGCGGGGCGGCCGCGTGATCACCACGGTGACCACGCGCCTGGCCGCCGATCAGCTCACCCGCGCGCCCCACCACCTGTCGGCGTTTGCCGCCAACCGCGCCGCCCTGACCGCCGCCCTGAACAAGTATGCCCATGTGCTGGTGACGGGGCCGGTGGATCAGACCCTTGGGAAGGCCGCCGGCGTGACGGCCGGCCTGGTGGCTGAACTCTGCCAACTGCCGGATTTAGCCGCGCTCCTCGTCGAAGCGGACGGCGCGCGGCAATTGCCGTTCAAGGCGCCGGCCGCCCACGAGCCCGTGATCCCGGAAGCCGCGACCGTGGTGCTGGTGGTGGCCGGCCTGAGTGTGCTGGGCCAGCCGCTGACCGACCAATTTGTCCACCGGCCCGAGATTGTGGCGGAGCTGGCCGGCGCGCGCCTGGGTGAGCCGGTGACGCCGGAAACCATCGCGCGCGTCCTGGCGCATCCCGCCGGCGGTCTTAAGGGCGTGCCGGCCGGCGCCCGGGTCTGCGTGCTGCTGAATCAGATTGAAACAGACGAAGAGCTGGCCCTCGGCCGGCTGATCGCCGCGCGCATACTCCTGCTCACCGGCCGGGTCGAGCGGGTGCTGCTGGGGTCCGCCCGCCGGCCCCAGGCTGTGCGGGAAGTGCATGGGCGCGTGGCGGCCGTGGTCCTGGCCGCCGGCCGTTCCACGCGCATGGGCCGCGCCAAACAGCTGCTGCCCTGGGGCGCGACCACCGTGCTGGGCGAAGTGATTGCCCGCCTGCGCCAGACCGCCGTGAGTGATATCGTCGTCGTCACCGGGGCCGAGCGCGGCGCAGTGGAAGCGGTGGCGGCTTCGGCTGCGGCCGGCGACCCGCGCGTGCGCGGTGTGTTCAACCCGGAGTTTGCGGCCGGCGAGATGGCGGTGTCCTTGCAGGCAGGCCTGCGCGCGCTGCCTGAGGACCGGCTCGGCGCGCTGGTGGTCCTGGGCGATCAGCCCTGGCTGGAACCCGGCGTCGTGGCGGCCGTGCTTCAGCGCTGGCGCGAGACGCAAGCGCCGGCGCTGGCGCCCTTTTTTGGCGGCCAGCGCGGCCATCCCCTGCTCTTTGACCGCGGCCTGTGGCCGGCCATCCTGGCGCTGCCCGCGGACGCCAACCCGCGCGCGGCCCTGCGCGCCGTCGATGATCTGGTCCGCGTGTCGGTGGACACGGCCTCGATCCTGCGCGATCTCGACACCCCTGCGGACTACGCCGCCGCCGCCCCGCACCCCTGACGGCATCCCGTATAATCTCCCCATGCCTATTGCCAATGCCAACCTGAATGGTCTGACCGTTCATTATCAAGTTGAAGGCCGCGGCCCCGATGTCCTTCTAATTCACGGCTGGGGCAGCTCCCGCCGCATGTGGCGGCATTTCATCTCCGTGCTGGCGCCGGCCTATCGCTGCTGGTCGCTGGACCTGCCCGGTTTTGGCGATTCCGATCAGCCGGACAGCGCCTGGTTCTCTATCCCCAATTACGCCAACACCGTCTACCGCTTCACGGAAATGATGGGCCTGCCGGCGGCGCGCGTCATCGGCCACTCGATGGGCGGCCTGATCAGCCTGGATTTCGCGGCCACCCATCCGGACCGCGTGCCGCGGCTGGTGGTCATCAACCCGGTCGTCACCGGCCGCGCGTATCTCGGGTCGTTTGCGGAATGGGAACGCGGGGTGCGGATGCTGGAGCGCACCCAGCGGCTCTCGCGCCGCTTTCTGCAGCCGGTGCTGCGGCATCCAGCGGCCGCCGGCCTGCCGGCCCCCTTACAGCATTACCGCCAGCGGGCCGAGGACTTCAGCCGGGCCACGGCCGAGACGCTGGTGCGGGCCGGCCGCGCCATTGTGGATTACGACGTGCTCCCTAAACTGGGACACATCACGGCGCCCACCCTGATCGTGCTCGGCACCCTGGACGCCAACGTCCCCAACTCTGAAGGCCACCTGGCGGCGGTGGAGATTCCGTCCGCCCGGCTGGTCGCCTTCCCGGCGGCCGGCCACATGGTGCTCAACGACCGGCCGGCGGAGACCGCCCAGCTGGTGGCCGGCTTTCTGCCATGACCCGCCGCCCGGCGCCGGCGCCGAACTCGGTGCGCGTCTTTGCCGCGCTGGAACTGCCGGACGCCGTTGTGCACCGGCTGGCGGCGGTGATGATGGCCCTGCGGGCGGCGGTGCCGGCGCGCAGTGTGCGGTGGGCGCGGCCGGAGGGCCTGCACTTGACCCTGCAATTCTATGGCGAGGTGGACCGGGAGCGGGTGCCGGCGCTGGAGACGGCTCTGGCGGCGGCCGCCGCCGGGGCAGAGCCGCTCACCCTCAACCTGGCCGGCCTGGGCGCTTTCCCCACCGCGGCCCGGGCGCGCGTGGTCTGGGTGGGCGTGGCCGGCGATTTGGAGCGCCTGCGCGCCTTGCAAGCGGCGGTGGAAGCCGGCGGCCGGCCGCTGGGGTTTCAGCCCGATGAGCGCGGCTTCCACCCGCACTTGACGCTGGGGCGCGTCAACGGGCCGCTGCCTCCCACGGAGCAGCACCGGCTGGCGGACGCATTGGCGCGGATCCGGCCGCCGGCCGGATCCGTCTTCACACTGGACGCCCTCAGCCTGATGCGCTCCGAACCGCAGGGGGGCGGCTCCGTCTATACTCGGCTGTGGGCGGCGCCGCTCAGCGGTGGCCGGAAGCCCTAGCCGGTGCTAGAATGTTGCCCCAGCCACTGCTCAGAGGAGAACGATCCTGAAGACGTTGGAATTAGCCCGTTTCTTGGTGGACACCCTGGAAGACAAGAAGGCGGAGGACATTGTCCTCCTGGATTTGCGGGGACAGTGTTCTTTCACGGATTACTTCGTCATCTGCACCGGCACCAGTGAGCGCCAGCTCGACGCCCTGGCGGACGCGGTTGAAACGGCGGCGCGCAAGCAGTTCCGGCTTAAATCTCCCCGGCGCCACGGCCAGCCGGTCGGCGGCTGGCTGCTGATCGACTTTGTCGATGTGATCGTGCATGTGTTCTCCCCCCAGCAGCGCGAGCATTATCAATTGGAGGAGTTCTGGCACGCCGGCAAGGTCATCGTGCGGATTCAGTGATCGGCCCCCGGGCCGCGTTTTCTGGCATTAAAGCGAAAGGGAGCCTGCCTAACGACACGCTCCCTTTTTTGTTGCTGAAGGTGTTCGCGGACCCTAGCCCCTAGCCCCTAACGCCCGCCTACTTCTCGTAAACCCAGCGTTCGCCGTCGCGCGTCCAATCCACCAGTTCGGCCGGCGTAAACCACAGCCCCAACTCGAAGGCCGCCGTCTCGGGGCCGTCCGAAGCGTGGATCAGGTTGCGGCCGATCTCCACGGCGTAATCCCCGCGGATCGTCCCCGGCGCGGCGGCCGTGGGGTTGGTGGCGCCCACCGTCTGCCGCACGGCTTCAATGGCCTTATTGCCGGTCCACGCCATCACCACCACGGGAGCGGAGATGATGTACTGCACCAACCCCGCATAAAAGGGTTTGCCTTGATGCACGGCATAGTGCTGCTCGGCCAGCGCTTGGCTGACGGCCATCAGCTTCATGGCCGTCAACCGCAGGCCCCGGCGCTCCAGCCGCCCGATGATCTCGCCGACCAGCCCGCGCTGGACGCCGTCTGGTTTCACAATTACGAGGGTTTTTTCCACAATGACCTCCACGTCATTAACAGAGAATGATCGGGCGGCATTCTACCTTATTTTTTGCCGCGCCGATGGGCTGACCGCGGCCCAAAGGGCGCGGTATAATCGGCGTTGCCTCGGTTGGAACGTCAGGTGGCCCGCCCCCTTAACCATAGGAACAGCGACTGGCTGACAACGGCCGGGGTTTCCGGTATCATACCCATCAGGCACACCCATCCGGTGAATGAATGAAGATTCTGATCGTTGACGACGACCCTGTTCTGCGTCAAATTCTCCACACTTATCTGGCCCGCGCCGGCTATGAGGTCGCACTGGCCGAGGACGGCCGCGCCGCGTGGGATATTTGGCAGCAGGAGCATACCAAGCTGATCGTCACCGACTGGATGATGCCGGTGCTGGATGGCCCGGAGCTGATCCGGCGGATCCGAGCCGCGTCGTTTCCGGGCTATACCTACATCGTCATGTTGACGGCCAAAGAAGGCAAGAGCGACGTGATCTTCGGCCTGGAGGCTGGCGCCGACGATTATTTGACCAAGCCCTTCAACGCCGGCGAGCTGCGCGCCCGCATCAACATCGGCGAACGCATCCTCAATCTGGAAGCCAGCCTGAGCCAGGCCCTGGTGCGGATGGAGGAGTTGGCCACGCATGACCCCGTGACCAGCCTGCTCAACCGCCGCGCGCTCTACACCCACGCCGAAGCGGAGTTGAACCGCGCCCAGCGCTACGGCAAACCGCTGAGCTTTGTCATGCTGGATATTGACCATTTCAAGGCCGTCAATGATCAGCACGGCCATTTGGTGGGGGATCAGGCCCTGCGGATTGTGGCGGACAGCTTGGCCAACAACAAGCGCCCGTATGATTGGGCCGGCCGCTGGGGCGGCGAAGAATTTTTGCTGGTGCTGCCCAGCACGGACGTGGAGGAGGCGGCGGTGGTCTCCGAGCGGCTGCGCGTGGCGCTGACCGAGAGCGCGGTGCCGCTGCCGGATGGCGGGCGGCTGTATCTCCAGGCCAGTTTGGGGGTGGCCAGCAGTTCCAATGACCCGAACGCCGCGCATACACTGGATGGACTGGTCCACCGGGCGGACGAGGCCCTGCTGCGGGCCAAGCGCGAGGGGCGCAACCGCGTGTGTATCTACGCCCCGGAGAATCCCGCGCCGGCCCCGGCCGAGTAATCGGGCGCGCGGCAGAGCCCGTGACAGCATCCGCCGGCCGGCGGGTGTTTTATTTAAAGATCGCGCCGGTTGAAGCCGCGCACCGCCAGCCCCAGCGCCGCCAGCAGGTAGAGCCCCGCGTACACCACCATCAGCGGACTGGGAATCGAGGTGGACGAGAAGGGCGAGACGAAGCCGCCCGCGCGGGCCAACGGAGAGGCCATCTCATACGCGGCCCGCCGCCACAGCGCTTCGCTCGGGGTGATCAGGCTGGACAGGATGCCGACGTTGACGGCCGTGGCGTTATTCAGGAGGGCGCCGATCTGTTCCACCCACCCGCCGATAAAGGCCAAGCCATACAGGCCGAAAACCACGCCGCCGGTGGCCAGGGCCGAGAACCGGCTGCTGCTCAGCAGGGTCACGGACATCACCAGCAGGCTGGCGAGGTAGATCAGGCCCAGGCCGCGCGCCAAGTTGGGGGCGGCATAGCCGGTCTGCAGCCACATACTCACCGTCACGCCGCCGGCCATCAGGCCCAGATAGATGGCCAGCATCCCCGCGAACCCCAGCCATTTGCCCAGCACGATGGCGGCGCGCGCCACGGGCTTGGTGACCAGCGCCTGGATGGTGCCGGTGCCGATCTCGCCGGCCAGGGTATCGGCCGAGAGCAGGGCGCCCATGGCCAGGGTCAGGAAGTTGACGCCGTACAGGCCGGCCAGGAACAGAAAATTCAGGACATTCCGAAGGACCAGGTCGCCGGCCGGTTCCAGGGAGGTCTCCCGCACCATTTCTTGGAACAGGAAGTACAGCCCGACGTTGTAGACGGTTAAGAAGGCCAGCCCTAGGACCAGGGCCGCCAGCGCAATGCGGCGGCGCAGGGCTTCGTGAAAGGTCAGACGCGCCAGAACCAGGATCGCATTCATAAGCCTCCATCCGTCCCCACGGTGGCGATAAAAAGCTCTTCCAGCGACAGGCGCTGCGGGGTCAGGGCGTACAGGTCGGCGCCGCACGCCAGCAGATGCCGCGCGATGGCCGGCAGGGCGGCCTCGTCGGCTACCACCAGCGTGATCTGCTCGCCGTCCACGCGCATCTGCGAGCTCCACTGCGCCAGGCCAGCCGCCGCTTCCGGCGTCAAGCCGCGCGCCCGCACAGTGACGCTGGTCTCACCTTCCACCAGCGACTTCAGCGCGGCCGTTCGCACGACCTCCCCATGCTTGATAAAAGCCACCCGGTCGCACGTGATCTCGATTTCGCTCAGCAAGTGCGAGTTCAGGAACACCGTGGTGCCGCGCGCGCGCAGGTCGCGGATGATATCGCGCACCAGGCGCCGGCCCACCGGATCCAGGCCGGAGGTCGGTTCATCCAAAAAGACCAGGGCCGGCTCGTTGAGCAGCGCCTGAGCCAGGCCGATGCGCTGGAGCATGCCCTTGGAGTAGGTGCGCAGCTGCTGGCCGCGGAATGGCGTCAGCCCTACCAGCTCCAAGAGCTCGCCGATCCGCGTCCGGCGGCGGGCGGCGGGCTGGCCGTAGAGTTCGCCGTGGAGCGTCAGGAATTCGTCGCCGGTCAGCCAGTCATGAAAGCGGAAGTGCTCGGGCAGGAAGCCCACCCGCGCGCGGGCCTCCCGGTTGCCCAGCGGCGCGCCCAGCAGGGTGCCGGCGCCGGCCGTGGGCGTCATGAGGCCCAGCAGCATCTTGATGGAAGTGGTCTTGCCGGCGCCGTTGGGGCCGAGAAAACCGAACACCTCGCCCTGTTCCACCTGCAGGGAGAGGCCGCGGACGGCCACGTTCGCGCCAAATTCCTTGCGCAGGGCGTGCGTTTCGATCGCCAGGGTCATGGGGCTCTCTCAAAAAGAAAACGGCGGACGACCGCAGTGTACCACCGGGGTCGTCCGCCCTTGGCGGCGGGCTGGTCGGCCGAGTTAGGGCAGGGCGTTGGCCATTTCCAGGGCGGCGGTGGTGTTGCGGCTCAGACCGCCGAGGGTGTACAGGTAGCCGTCCTTCACCCAGACCAACATGTACTCGGGCGCGTCGCCGGCGGCGCTCTGGATCAGGTAGCCGGTGACGCCGTCCACGGCCACGGGGCGGTATTCCGCGCCATTGCGCGGGATCGGGATGACCAGGGTGGAGGTCCAGTCCACGGTGGCGCTGTACTCGCGCGCCTGGTCGGCGGTCATGCCCGTCAACTGCAGGCCAATCAGGGCCAGGGCGTTGACATCCAGATCCGGCGGGGTGTTGACCACCGGGCTGGGCATCTGGACCAAGATCACGCAATCGGTGTAGGCCTGGCGGCGGGCGCCGTCTTCGGCCGTGGCCGGGCAGGTGCCGTAGGCGCTGGAGACGGCGGCGGCGACATCCACGGCCACGGTGGCGCCG
Source organism: Anaerolineales bacterium (assembly GCA_017999235.1). Next base: position 8,254 of record JAGOBN010000096.1, read on the forward strand.
TCCACGCTGGCCGGCAGCTGCAAATCGCTGCGTCCCAACTCATCCAGCAGCCCCTGGGCCAGAGCACGGTCCAGCGTGAACTCGAAGGCGCTGCCGCCTTGGACCGTCAGGCTGGCGGGGGCGGCGCCGGCCGGCACGCGCACCTCAAAGCCGGCCAGCTGGCTGGCTTCGGCGGCGGTGGCCGCGGTTTGAGGCGCGCCGGGCTCGCGCAGGACGGTGGCCGACGAGGCCATCATCTGCGAGATCTGCTGGCCCAGGGCTTCGTCGCCGGTGATGGCTTGCAGGCCGAGGGTGTCCACGGGCAGGACGGTGACCTGCTGGATGCGGAACAGGTTCAGCAGCTGGCCGGCCCAGGCGCGCACCGGCGCGAACGCCAGCGCGCCGATCAACACCGCGGCTACCGCCAGCGTGGACCAGAGCGGGCGGAGTGATTTACGGAAGAGTCTTTGGAACATGGTTACCTTCTCCTGTTGAGAGTGCCGGGCCTGGAACCGGGCCAGGGCGGGACGGGCCGCCGAGGCGGTTGCTTCCAGGCGGTTCAGTCGCGTTTGGATGGCCGCGCGCCGGCTGGCCAGCGGGGCCAGGCGCGCCAGACAGGCCGCGCAGCCGGCCAGATGCGCCGCGCGGGCGGCGTCTAACTCCGCGTCGAGCGAGGCGCGCAATTCGCCGTCGGTGAGATGGGAAGCAGGCATGCGTCGATCCCTCACAAGTTAGCGCTCGGCGGGATATTCCGCGCGCCAGCGGTCTTCAAACTCCGCTTCGGCCCGCGCCAGCAGGGTGCCCACCGAGCCAGGCGCCACACCCAGCGCCGCCGCGATCTCGTGATACTTGAGGCCGGCGTGCCGCAGGATAAGCAGCTGCGCGGACCGCGCCGGCAGGGCGCCCAGGATGGCGCGCACGCGCCCGCGTTCCGCCGCCCGTTCCACCGCCTCGGGCGGGGCCGGCGGCGCGGCTTGTTCCAGCGCCTCCCGGCCGGCGTGTACTTCGTATTCCGCGCGCCGGCGGTCGGCGCGAAGCCGGTTGTAACCCAGGTTCAGCGCCACCCGGTAGAGCCAGCCCCCGAGCGGGCCGGCGGCGGCCGGCGGGCGCTGATACAGGCGCCAGAAAGTCTCTTGCGCCAGGTCTTCCGCCTCGGCCGGGTCGCCCACCAGACGCACCAGCGTGGCGTAGACGCGCGGCCAATGCTCCAGAAAGGCCGCTTCAAAGGAAACTATTTCAGCGGGGGGCGTCGTCTCCCGCGGCTGGCGTTCGGCAGTCACAGTCACCGGTGAATGTGCGGCGCGTGGAGAGCACACGCCATCCACCACTATAACACCGGCCGGAGGGGGATTGTGACAGCGGGAAGCCCGAAGGCCGCGGGGCCATCCCCTGATCCGTGACGTCACGGCCGCCAGTTCAGGAAGACTTCCAGAATGCGTAAGTTGTGCTCGAAATCCGTGTCGCGGTGGTTGGTGAGCTCGACATCGAGCGCGGCCAGGCCCAGGTCGGC
>JAGOBN010000761.1 GCA_017999235.1 Anaerolineales bacterium
GGAGACATCGATCGCCAGCAAGACCGTGGTTTGGCCGGCCGGCACGCTGACAATGGCCACCGGCCGCGCCAGGGCCGCCACCAGGCTGACCAGCGCCGCCACGAACAGAGCAAAGGGGACATGCCGCCGCCAGCGCGCCGAACGCGGCACCGCCGCCCGCACCAGGCTGAGGCTGGAGAACCGCAGCGCCCCGCGCTGCCGCCGGCGCAGCCGCCACACATACAGCGCGATCAGCGCCGGCGCCAGCCCCAGCAGGACCAACAGGTCAGGCCATAAGAGATCCATGGGAGCCCTCCCGGCACGCGCCGTTCACGGCAGACGGCTGAACCACAGCAGGGATAACACTCCGCCGCCCACCAGCACCAGCAAGCTCACGCCCGCGAACAAGGCCGTGACCTCGGTGGCCTCGGACCGCAGGACCAGGCGCGGCTCCAAGCGTTGATAGACGGCCGCCAGTTCCGCTTCGTCGGCGGCCCCGGAATACTCGCCGCCGGTGAGCTGCGCGATCTGCCGCAGCAGGGCCGCGTCCAGCTGCGAGTGGACGGTGAACCCGTCTATGGTGAGATCAGCGCCGGCCTCGCTGCCAACCCCCACCGCATAGACGCGCACTCCGCGGTCGGCGGCGGCCTGCGCGGCGGCCAGCGGCTCCGGCGCCGCGGTGTTCTCGCCGTCGCTCAGCAGGACGATGGCCGCGGAGGTATACGTGCCGGCCGGCATGGGCGTGGGGGACGGGGTGGGCGCCGGCGTGAGACTGGTGTAGAAGCGTGGGGCCGGCGGCGCGCTGTCTTGCGCCGCGGCAATGGCCGCCAGCGCGGCCGCGATCCCGTTCGCCAAGGACGTCCCGCGCGTCGGCGTCAGGCGCTTGATGGCGGCCAGCACCGCCGCTTGATCGTCGGTCGGCGGCTGCACGGCCAGGCCGCTGTCGCTGAACGCCACAACGCCGATCAAGACGCCGGCCGGCTGGCGCTCCACAAAGGCCTGCGCCGCGGTCTTGGCCGCTTCCAGCCGCGTCGGTTTCAGATCCTCCGCCGCCATGCTGCCGGAGACGTCAAACACCAGGACCACCAGCCCTTCGACGCGGGGCAGGCTGACCACCATCTGGGGACGCGCCAGGGCCACGCACAACAGCGCCCAGCCGGCCAGCAGCACGGCCGGCGGCAGATGGCGGCGCCAGCCCGCCGGCCCCGGCGCCGAGCCCCCGCCGCCATAGCGGGCCACCAGCTGGCGGCGGCGTCCCTGCCCGAGTAGATACAGCCCCGCCAGCACCGGCACCAGCAGCAGCGCCCCCAACATGAGCGGCCACACAAATGTCATCGCGGGCTGACCTCACTTGGGGCGGCGCTGGCGCAGCGTGGCGAACCGCACGATGGCGCGCACCAGATCTTCTTCGGTGGAGAGCGTCAGGGCCGCCACACCGGCCCGCCGCAGAGCCGCGTGGACGGCGGCCTCGCGCTCCCGTGCCGCCGCCTGAAAGCGCCGGCGGAAATCCCGGTCGTGCGTGTCCACGTATAACTGCTCGCCGGTTTCGGCGTCTTCCAGGATGACCGGGCCGACATCCGGCAGATCCACTTCCCGCGCGTCCCACAGCCGGACGGCGATGACCTCATGGCGCTGGGCCAGCAGCTGCAGCGACTGTTCCCAGCCCGGCACGCTGATGAAATCCGAAACGACAAACACCAGCGCGCGCCGCTTGAGCGCGCGCCGGCCGGCCTCCAGCAGCGGCGCCAGGTTGGTCAGTTCCATCCGGGGCGCCGGCGGCCGGCCCAGCAGATCGTTCACCAGGCGCAGCACGTGCAGGCGCCCCCCGCGCGCCGGGACCACGCGCTCCACCCGCTGGCCGTAAAACACCGCGCCCACACGGTTGCCGTGGCGGGTGAGCAGCCGCGCCAGCGTGGCCACAAAATCAATCAGCACCGCGCGTTTGAGCGTCGGCGCCGCCGACGCGCCAAAATCCATAGACGCGCTCAAATCCAGCAGAAACCAGGCGTTGATCTCGCGGTCTTCGCGGTACTGGCGGATGTACGGCGTGCCGACCCGCGCCGTCACGTTCCAATCGATATAGCGGATATCGTCCTCGGGCTGATACTCGCGCAGGTCGGCGAAATCCACCCCGTAGCCATAGAACAGGCTGCGGTAATCGCCCTGCAGCAGGCCGTCCAGCCGGCGGACCACCTGCCAGTCCAGCCGCTGCAAGAGCCGTTCGGGCGCGGCCCGGTCAGGCGTGGACACGGGCGGCCGGGCGTTCGCGCAGGGGGACGGCCGGCGCCGGGAGCCGGCCGAGGATCTTGTGCAGCAGATCGTCGCTGGAGACGTTGTCGGACAGGGCTTCGTAGGACAGCACCAGCCGGTGCCGCAGGACATCCAGCGCCATATCCAGCATATCTTGCGGCAGCACGTAATCGCGCCCGCGCACAAAGGCCAGCGCGCGCGCGGTGAGCGCCAGGTTGATGGAGGCGCGCGGGCTGGCCCCAAACTGGAGGTAGCGCGCCAACTCCTTCAGCCCGTGGTCCTGCGGCCGGCGCGTAGCCGTCACCACCTGCACCGCGTACTCGATGAGCTTCGAATCGACATAGACCTGATCCACCGCCCGCTGCAAAACCAGCAGATCGGGCAGGGCCAGCACTTTCTGCACCGCGGCCAGCGCGCTCGTCA
>JAGOBN010000762.1 GCA_017999235.1 Anaerolineales bacterium
CGCCATGACCGCGTCGAAATTTACTCCGTCTGTGCCGCCGATTTTGATGACGATCATAATGTCGCAGTGGTGAGTGATGAGTGGTGAGTGGGTGATTGAGTGATTGGATGTCCGGGGCAATCAACCATCCCTCCTCAGCACCCCTCAAGCGCCACTCCTAAATGGGATGCAGCCCCGGGAACTCCAGGCCGGCCGTCTCGTCCAACCCGCACATGATGTTCATGGCCTGCACGGCGGAGCCGGCCGCGCCCTTCATCAAGTTGTCGATGGCGGCCAGGGAGACCACGCGCCCGCTCTCCGCGTCCAGGTCAAAGCCCACATCCGCGTAGTTGGAGCCGGCCAGGATCTTGGGGTCCGGCACGCGGTGCAGGCCGGTGCGGTCCTTGACCAGGCGCACGAACGGCTCGGCGTTGTAGGCGGCCCGATAAGCCTTCCAGAGGTCCTTTTCCGTCGTGCCGGGCTTGACAAAAGCGTGGGCGGCCGCGGCCGCGCCGCGCACCATGTCCACCGCCGTCATGCTCAGATGCACGTCGGTGAGGCCCAATTCCTGGATGACCTCGGCGGTGTGCCGGTGGCCGGTGGGCGCGTAGGCGCGCACGGAGTGGCTCTTCTCCGGGTGATGCGAGCCGGCGTTGACGGTGGCGCCGCCTTCGGAGGAGCCGGTCTTGATGTCCACGATGATGGGCTTCGTGGAGTCCAGCAGGCCGGCTTTCACCAGCGGCAGCAGGGCCAGGTTGGAGACCGTGGCATTGCAGCCCACGCCGCTGATATAGCGGGCCGTCCGCATCGCTTCCCGCCGCAGCTCCGGCAGGCCGTACACGAACTTATCCAGGTGCTGGGGAGCGGTGTGGTCGTGGGCGTACCAGCGCTGGTACAGCGCGGCGTCGCGCAGGCGGAAATCCGCCGCCAAATCCACGATCCGGGGCGCCAGCGTGAAGTAGTGCTCGATCTTCTTCTGGCTTTCGCCGTGCGGCAGGCACAGGAAGAGCACGTCGCACGGCTGGAGCGCCTGCTGGCTCACCAGTTGGAGCTGGGTGCGCTTGCGCAGGTTGGGGTGGTGCTGGTGGACGTACTCGCCGGCCTTGCTTTCGGACGTGGCCTGCGCCACCTCCACGCCCGGATGGAACAACAGCAGGCGCAGCAATTCCCCGCCCGTGTAGCCGGAGCCGCCGATGATCGAGACTTTTAAGCGGCTCATACCGGGTCAGGCTCATCCCCGAACTCGTGCGGCACCGGGTGATACACCTGGCGGAATTCGGGCTTGTGCCGGCCGATGTCGAGGGTGTAGTCGATGATCATGCCGGGGATATCCACGCCCGTGGTCGGCACGGTGGTGTGGAATTCCATGGTGTGGTTGACCTCCAGCACCATCAGGCCGATATCCGGATCCTCCAGCACGTCAATGGCCAGCACCCCGCCGCCGACGGCGTGGGCGGCCTTGCGGCAGATGGCGTCCAGCTCCGGGGTCACGGGACAGACGCTGCCCTTGCCGCCGCGCGCGGTGTTGGTGATCCAGTGGGCCGAGGAGCGGTAAATGGCGGTGATCGTGCGGTCGCCCACCACAAAGGCGCGGATGTCGCGGCCCGGCTTGCGGATGTACTGCTGGATGTAGAAGATGTTCTGCTGGTAGTTGCCCAGCGACTCGCGGTGCTCCAGCACGGCCTCGGCCGCGTCGCGGTCGTTGATCTTCGAGACCAGCCGGCCCCACGAGCCGATGACGGGCTTGAGCACCACCGGGTAGCCCAGTTCTTCCATCGCCTCAATCGCGCTCTCGGGGGTGAAGGCCACTTTGAGCTTGGGCTGGGGGACGCCGGCCTTGTTCAGCGCGGCGGAGGTCCACAGCTTGTCGCCGCAAGTGTCCGCTACGCTGGCCGTGTTGACGGTGGGGATGCCCCAGGCGTTCAGGACCTTGCAGGCATACAGGCCGCGGCCATACGAGATGCTGCGCTCCAGAATGACGTCGTACTGCAGCCAGTCGCCGGGTTCATTCAGCGTGAACTTGATCTCGCGGTCGTCGAGCTTGTCGTAGGTGACGCCGCGCTTGTCGAGGGCTTCAAACAGCCACTTCTCTTCGACGCGGACGCGGGAGAGGAGGACGCCGACTTTCACTTACTCCCCCCAGTCTTCGGCTTCTTGCGGCGCCAGGGCGAGCTGCACGGCCGGCTGGACTTCGGTGACTTCCAGGTCCACGCCGCAGTCCGGGCAGACCACAATCTCGCCCTGGACGACATCTTTGAGAGACAGGGTGGCTTCACATTCGGGGCAGATAGCGGACATGGTCATCAGATTCCTCATGAAAAAAAGAAGGCCTCTCAAGTTGAGAGGCCTTCGGGCTGGCAGGTCAGGCTGGGGCAGTAGCGCTTACCGCGTTCCCAAGCTGAAAGAGCCGAAGACCTCTTCGGGTTTCGGGGAACGACGAGCGCGCTTTAGGCCGTAGACAGACACCATAACAATCCGATTATCTCTGAAATGTCTGGCCCGTCATCGGACATTCCGCCCTATTTTTGCGGCGCGCCTTTGGGCAGTCTGAGTCAGGGCGCCAGCGCGCAATCGTACAGCTGTTGGGCGCCGCCGGGGCCGGCGGCCGTTGGCTGACCCGGCGCTTGCCATTCCCGTTCCGGCACCAGCCGGCAGCGGCTGGCGGCCCATTG
>JAGOBN010000763.1 GCA_017999235.1 Anaerolineales bacterium
CGACCTTGATCTGTTTGAGAAGTTCCGCGTGGGTCGAGGAGCCTGCGCCGGCCTTGGCCAGCTCCTCTTTAAGCATCTCGAGCTCATTCCGGCGGCGTTTCAGAACTTGTTGCGCTTGTTCGACGGAGGTCATGCGGTGTTTCCTCCGAACTGATAAAACGATGGACTGCCGCCTCGGCGGCAGTCGGTGGCTATTGGCGGCCGAGGGCGGCTTGGAGCAGACCTTGCGCCAGCAAACCGCCGGCCGCGGCGTGCGGTGAGCCGGACTGCAGCGGGTTGACCTGGCCGCCCGCCAGGGCGCTCATCACCGCCTGCAGCGCCGCCTGGCCGGTATCCGCGCCTTGTTGTTTGGCCTGCATGAACGCCATGCCGGCCGAGAGCAGATCGCCGAGATCCAAGCCGGGTTGAGCGCCAGCGGCGGCCGGGGTTTGGGGCGCCGCGCCAGTGGCTAATCCCAGCAGCGTCGTCAATACATTGCCGCCGGCTGGCGCGGGCGGCTGGCCCCCGCCCAAAGCCGCGCCCAGCAGCGCGCTGAGCGGATCACCCGGCGCGGCGGCCGGCGGGCTGGCCGGGCCGCCCACCGCGCCGAGCAGGGCGCTCAAAGGGTCGCCGCCGGCGTCCGGCGCCGCGCCTCCCAGTTGGCCCAGCAGCGCGCTCAAATCGCCGCCGGCGGCCGGGGAGGCCGGCGGCCGAGGCGCGGCGGATTGGACAGGTACGTTATTCATCAGGGAGCCTAGCAGCGTGCCGATATCGTTCTGCTTGAGCGCGGCTTGACCCTGAAATTGCTGGGCGGCTTGGTTTAGACCGCGCGCATAGTGCTGCCCGGTGCTGCCGCGCCCGTTGGCTTGCAGTTGGCCGGCGGCGTACTGGAGCTGTTCTGTCGGCGCTTGGCCGGCCTGGGATTGGAGCGCCTGGGTGATCACCTGCAGATTGTGAACCATGTTGTCGCCATGGTTGCCGTTGCGGCCGTCCAGGGCGTTGATCTGCTGGCGTTGGGCGTCCACGGTTCCGAGCGCGGCGGAGAACAATTGGCCGAGATCCAGGCCGGAGTTACCCGCGCCGGCGTTGGCTAACCCAGATGACTTGCGTTGTTGACGCATGGCTTTATCTCCCGAGTAGTTGGAAGCGTGGCTTTCAGCATAGTTCAACCGCCGGCACTAGTAAAGATGACCAGGCCGGCGGGATCTAGTGGGGCGCGGCCGGGATCTCCACCGGCGTGCCGTCAACGTCAATCTGCCAATAGGGCTGCCAGCCTAACCCAAAGAGCTCGATCAGAATATCGCTGCGGCGCGGCGTCACGCGCACTTCCCGCAGATCGGCGGCGGCCGCCGCCCACTTCGCCTGGCTGGCCTGGAAGGCGGCCTGGGCCTCCTGTTTGAGTGTGTCGATCTGAGTCTGCAAACGCTGGACGGTCTCCCCCGAGGCTTCCAGGTCGGCGCGCGCCCGCTCGGCCAGGCGGCCCTTGCCCGTGGCCGTGGACATCGGCCGGTAGGGGGTGCGCCCCAGCACCAGGCCGAGCATGTTCTCAATGCCGGTCCAGCGGCTCTCCGCTTCGCGGGCGCGCAGTTCCTCCTCGCCGTCTTTGAGCTCGCGCTGTTCGGCCAGCAGCTTTTCTTCCAGCTTGTCCAGTTTCTTGTCGAATTTCTCGCGGATCACGCTGACTTCGGCGCTGAGCGCCTCCTGGCTCAGCGTCGCGCACTGCGCGCGGAACTCCTCAAAGGACTGCCCCGGCCGGGAAAAGCGCTTAAGCCGGCCGTTCTCGTGCAGGGTGAAATCGGCGGTGCGGTAAAGATAGCCGACCAGGTCTTTTTGCCAGGCGGCCAGTTTCTTGGGGTCGGTCAGGCCGGCCGGCGGTTCGCCCAGCCGGAGGGCCGCCGTCGGCGCCGTCCGCGCGAGCGTGGCGGCGTTGACGGTCCGCGCCTCGTAATCCCGCCAGTGCGGGGTGAAATCCAGCGCCGGCGCGGCCACCCAGTACGTGAAGCGCCGGTCTGTGTTCAGGCCGGCCTTGGCCTGCACATAGCGCACCACGGCCTGCGCCAGGAGCGCCGGCCGGTAAATCAACTCCACCGCTTGCCCGAACTGCGCGCGCCGGCGGGCCGGGTCGGGGGTCTGCCCGTCGCCGGCGCGCCAGGCCGCCACGGAATCCTCCAGCGAGCGCGTGACCGGCAGGAAATACTGCGGGAGGCCGGCGGGGAGCGCGACCGAGGACGCCGAACGGCGCTCGGTGGACGCCGGAGGCGCGCGGAGGGGTTCCGCGGGCCGGCCCGCGGCGGGTGCGAAGCTCACCGGCTCGGCGGGCGGCGCGGGCTTGAAGACGCGCAGCTGCTCCCGGGTGAGCGGGCCGGCCAAATAGCTCATGGCCCAGCGGGTTTGGAAGACGGCGGGGCCGGCGGCGTGGACGTTGTGCAGCAGGAAGGTGCGCGGCGCCAAAGACGAGATCAGCGTATCCAGTGCGTTGACGTCCAGGGCGGCCCCGCGCTGCGCGGAGGCCACCGTCTGCAAACCGTCCAACAGGCGGGCTTTGTCGCGCTCGGTCTGCAGTTTGCCGATCAGCCAGGTGCCGGTGTTGGTCAGACCCTTGTAATCCAGGTCCACCGGGTTCTGGGTCACCAGCATCACGCCCAGGCCGAAGGCGCGGGCCTGTTTGAGC
>JAGOBN010000764.1 GCA_017999235.1 Anaerolineales bacterium
CCGGCCATGAGCGTGCTCTCCCACTATCAGGTCACCGCGCTCGGGCGGGCGCGGCGCGCCGGCCAGGCCGCGGCCGAGACCTCGCTGGATTTAGGGTTGAACACGGTGACGGCCGCGCTCACCGCCGCCGGCGTTGAGTTCCCGGCCGGCGAGCGCCTGAGCTGGCCGGACGCCGAACGCATCCAGGCCGCCGAGGTCAACTGCTTTTACTATCAGGACGCGGCGTGGCGCGAGATCAAGACCTACTCGGAAGAGACCGAGCGCGTCTACTCGTTGATGCCCACGCGGCGCGCGCCCACCCTGCTCATCTCCGGCCTGCCCATGCACCGCATCAAGGACGTGGACCCTTGGGAGGACACCCAGAACAAGATCCGGGCGCTGGGCCGGATCAGCGGGCCGGTGCTGGATACGTCAATGGGCCTGGGCTACACGGCCATCGCCGCCGCCCAATGGGCCGCGCACGTGGTGACCATTGAGTTTGACCCGGCCGTGCTGGAGATCGCGTGGCACAACCCCTGGTCGCGCGCGCTCTTCACCAGCCCCAAGATCGAGCACCGGCTGGGCGACGCCTTCGACGTGGTGCCGACGTTCGCGGACGGGAGCTTTACGCGCATTCTGCATGATCCGCCGACCTTCAGCCTGGCCGGCCATTTATATTCGGGCGAGTTCTATCGGGAGCTGTACCGGGTGCTGCGGCCGGGCGGCCGGCTGTTTCACTACATCGGCAACCCCGCCAGCCCGTCCGGCGCGCGCACCACCAAGGGCGTGGTGCGCCGGCTGAAAGCCGCGGGATTTGAGCGCGTGGCGCCGCGCCCGGAGGCTTTTGGCGTGAGCGCGGACCGCTGAGGCGGCTAGGCGCGCCCGGCCGTGGACGGCCGGCCGAGCTTCCGCAGGTCGTCCACAAACGGCTGCCAGGCGGCCACGTCCTCGCCGCGTTTGCGGGCCACGTAATAATCGCGGGCGATATCGCCCTGCTGTTCGCGGTTGAAATCGAGGAAGCGCCGCTGGACCTGGCTGGCCGCGCGCAGCGCCTCGCGGGGCGAGCCGGCCTTGCCGGCGTAATCGTAGCCAGCCGGGCCTAGCGTGAGCTGCACGTGCAGGGCCTCGCTCAAATAGCGCCAGCCGGCCGTCTGAAACTGCCACTGGTGCGTCAGCTCGTGGATTAGCCAGGCCATATCGGTCAGGCCGGCGGCCAGATCAGCCGGCGAGGTCCGCAGCTGGCGGGGGAAATACGAGGTATCTCCCAATGTGACTGCGTTGTCCCAGGTGCGCTTCTTGCCTTGGAAAAACGCGCCGATGTCCGCGATAAAATTGGGAAATGGGCTGGCCTCGGCCACCCGCACACGGGTGTAATCCAGGCCGTCGGCAAAGACCAGGCGCGCTTCGGCCAACTCAGACGCGGAGAGCGGTCGTTTCGACATAGCCAGCCTCCCTAACCCGATCACCTCAGCCGATAAATAGACTATCCTGGTCGATTATCCCAAATCCATCCGTCCCCCACAATCCAACCGCTCAGGAGCCGGCCAATGAATTTCGAACTTACCGCCGAACAGCAGATGTGGCGCGCCAGCGTGCGGGCCTTCTGTGATAAAGCCGTGGCGCCGCGCGCCCGGCACGTGGACGAGACCGGGGAGTTCAACTGGGAGGCGGTGCGTCAGGGCGCGGCGCTGGGGCTGCTGGGCCTGAATGTGCCGGACGACCTGGGCGGCGCCGGCGTGGACGCGGTCAGCGCCGCTATCGCCATTGAAGAACTGGGCCGGGCCTGCGGCTCGACGGCGCTGGCCCTGGCCGCCCACAACGGCTTGGCGTGCGCGGCGATCGCCCACTTCGGGTCGGACGCGCTCAAGCAAGCCTGGCTGCCGCGCCTGGCCTCCGGCCAAGGCCGGCTGGGCGCGCTGGCGCTCACCGAGCCGGGCGCCGGCAGCGACCTGGCCGGCGGCGTACAGACGCGGGCCGTGGAGGAAGGTGACGCCTGGATCATCGACGGCCAGAAAATGTGGACGACCAACGCCTCCATCGCGGACGCGATCGTGGTGTTGTGCCGGACGGCCGCCGACCGCCTGAGCCTGATCCTGGTGCCGACGGACGCGGCCGGCCTGACCATCGGCGCGCCGGAAAAGAAGATGGGCCTGCACGGCTCGCCCACGCACGCCGTGACTTTTGACGAAGTGCGCGTGCCGAAAGAGAACCTGGTGGGGATTAAGGGCAAAGGCCTGGCGCACACCCTGACCGTCCTGGACGGCGGCCGGATCAGCATTGGGGCGCTGGCCGTAGGGCTGGCGCAAGGCGCCTACGAGGCCGCGCTCAAGTACGCGCACGAACGCCGGACCTTCGGCGTGCCGCTGGCGCAGCACCAGGCCATTCAGTTCATGCTGGCGGATGCCGCCACGGAGATTGACGTGGCGCGGCTGTATCTCTATTACACGGCCTGGCGCAAGCAGACCGGCCAGCCCTTCACGCGCGAGGCCGCGCAGGCCAAACTCTTCGCCACGGAGATGGCCGAGCGCGTCTGCCGCAACGCCATCCAGATCCACGGCGGCTACGGCTATTCCAGCGAGTTCCCGGTGGAGCGCATCTACCGCGACGCGCGGCTGATGACGATTGGCGAAGGCGCGAGCGAGATTCAGCGGCTGGTTATCGCCCGGCAC
>JAGOBN010000765.1 GCA_017999235.1 Anaerolineales bacterium
CCACCAGCAGGGTCCAATCGCCGTGATCCTGGACGCGATGGAGCCGGCCGGCTATTGGGCGGCGCCCGGTCCTGGCTACAACCCCAAATACCGGGCGACGGTGTGGGCCGTGATCTTGCTGGCCCAGTTGGGCGCCCGGATCGAAGCCGACCCGCGGATCGCCCAGGCCTGCCGCTATGTGCTGGAGCAGGCGCTGACCACGGGCGGCCAGTTCACCGCGTCCGGCGCGCCATCCGGCACGGCGGATTGTCTGCAGGGCAATCTGGCCTGGGCGCTGCTGGAGCTGGGCTGTGACGACCCGCGCCTGGACCAGGCGTTTGAGTGGCTGGCGCGCACGGTCACCGGCGAAGGGATTGCGCCGGCGGACGAGCGCCAGGCCGCGGTGCGCTATTACGCCGGCAAATGCGGGCCGGCCTTTGCGTGCGGGTCAAACAACAAACTGCCGTGCGCGTGGGGCGGCGTCAAGGTCATGCTGGCCCTGGGGAAATGGCCCCGGAAACGCCGCACCCCCCTCATGCGGCGCGCCATTCAGCACGGCCTGGATTTCCTGCTGGGGGTGGACCCGGCGGAGGCCGCTTATCCTTCGGGCTACAGCGCCAAACCCAGCGGCAACTGGTGGAAGTTCGGTTTCCCGGTCTTTTACGTGACGGATCTGCTCCAGGTCGTCGAAGCGGTCGCGGGGGTGGGGGACGCCGCGGACCCGCGGTTGTCCCACGCTCTAACGCTCATCCGCGACAAGCAGGATCTTTCCGGCCGCTGGGCGCTGGAGTATGACTATTCGGGCAAGACCTGGGTGGAGTTTGGGGCGAAAGGGCAGCCCAATAAATGGGTGACGCTCCGCGCTTTACGGGTCCTGCAAGCCGTTGAGCGTTAGCCGGATAGCCCGCGCCCGCTGGGCGGGAATGGAGACCGCATGCCTCGCAGACCTCAGCCGCCATCCCAGCCGTCTCCGGCGCCGGCCTCCCGGCAAGAGCTGCTCGAACAGCTAGATGAGGCGGTGCGGCGCCTCATCGCGGCCGTGGAAAAAATCCCCCATCCTGCGGCCCTTCAAGTAGACGACTGGACGGCCAAGGACACCCTGGGCCACATTGCGTTCTGGCACGAGAGTTTCGCGCGCAACGCGCGGGCGCTGGTTGAAGGACGCCCCCCGAAGGTATTAGACGGCCGATACCCCGACCTCAATCGACAAGGCGTGGAACACTCCCGCCCGATGAGCGTGGGCCAGATTGCGGGGCGGATCAAGCGCGCTCAGGCGGTCATTCGGCGCTGCCTCGCCCGGATGCCCGCTGACCTGCGGATTCCGTATCGCCAGGGCTCGCGGGACTACTCACCGGACGAGCATTTGGAAATCGTGCGGGATCACATTGCGGCGCATCGGCATCGGCTGGAGCAAGCCAGCCGGCGGCGAGAACCGCGCCGCCCGGCTGGCCGCCGCTGACGCCAAGACCCCGCCTCGCCTCTCCGACCGCTGGCGCCCGCGCTTCCACTTCCGGCCCGAGCAGAACTGGCTGAACGACCCTAACGGCCTGATCCAGTGGCGCGGGGAGTATCACCTCTTTTATCAGCACAACCCGGCCGGGCCTTGTCACGCCCGCATTCACTGGGGGCATGCCGTCAGCCGGGATCTGGTGCATTGGGACCATCAGCCCGTGGCGCTCGCGCCGACGCCCGGCGGGAGCGGCTGGCTGGCCGGCCTGCGCGGCGACAGCCTGGAGTTGGAGGCGGTGTTGGAGGCCGGCCCGGAGGCGGAATTTGGCCTGCGGTTGTTGGCGTCGCCGGGGGGAGAGGGGCAAACCCGGCTGGTCTACGACAGCGTGGAACAGCGCCTGCGTCTGGAAGCCGCGGACTCCAGCCTGAGCCCCACGGTGGACCGCGGTTTGCGCCAGGCGCCCCTGAAGCTGGACGCCGGCCATGAGCTGCGGCTGCGCGTCTTCGTGGACGGGTCAATTATTGAGGCGTGCGCTTGAAGTCCGTGGCGGTGTGGCCGCTGGGTTCAATCTGGGGCGGCTAATGGCTTGAACAATCGGAGGACCCGCCCGGCGCTGAACGCCGCCACCCGGGCTTGCGCCCACCGCTACCACAGCGCCGGGCAGTCCCAATCCTCGCAGGCGGTCAGCGCTCGCTGGAGCATGGGCAGCCAGACCGGAACCCAGCGTTCGTTCACGCCGCCGCGGCAATACTCCACCGCCACGTAGACGGCCATCGCCACGCAGAGCCGGTAATCGGCCCACAGCTGTTCCACGGGATACCCCTCAACGCCGCGGCGGCGGAGATGCTCATGGTAATGCCGCAGGATGGGCTGCTCCCACTGCCGGCGGACCTCCACGTCCCAATCCAGCACCAGGGCATAGGCCAGGTCATAGGCTCCCAGCCAGGTCGTCAGACTCCAGTCGAAGGGCTGGCGGTCAAGGATATACAGCGGCCGATCCCCGGAGCGCGGGACGAGGATATTGCCGTGGCCGACATCGCCGTGGATCAGTGTGAAACCCTGCGCGTCGCGGGTCCGTTCAATCAGAATCCGGGCGTGTCCGGCAAAGAGCGCCCGGAGCAGGTCCGGCCAGCGCGGCGCGAGGGCGGTGGTGAATTGGCTTAGGATGTGGCTGACGCCGGGTTCCGCGATGGCCGCGAAGCGCTGAAGGTGGGCG
>JAGOBN010000766.1 GCA_017999235.1 Anaerolineales bacterium
GGCCACCACCGTGTACTCGCCGGCCGGCGCCCCCGCCACCGGCAGAGCCACCGCTTTTTCAAAGTCAGAGAGCACGGCCGCGCAGGCGGCGCCGGCCGGCCGGGTGGTGTTGACGGTGACAATGAAGACGGCGCCGGTGCGCTCTACCTGGATCTCCGCCAATTGCGTGCACGCATCGCCCAAGGTGCCGCGCACGGTCACCTGCGCCGGCGCCGCCACGGACACCGACTGCACCACCGCCAACCCGCGCTGGGGCGGGCCGGCCTCGGGCGTGGAGGTGGCCGGCGCGGAGGCGCTCTCCGTTGGCGCGCCGGAACAGGCCGCCAGGGTTACGAACAGGGGCAAGAGAAGCGAGATGAATCGGCGAGGACGGGACATGACACGGCTGATCCTTGATGAGCGTGGCTAAATTAACGCTCGCAGTATGCCGCGCTGAAACGCCGCCCGCAATAGCGCCTAGGTCATCCAGATTGTCGGATTCGGGTTAATCTCCGGCAACCGGCAGCTGCAAGGGAACGGCCTGGCCGCGCAGGTGTTTGGGCTTGACCTCCGGGCATTCCCAGGCCTCGGCCGGCGTCCCCTGGCGCAGGCGGGTGAACGTGGGCAGGATGCCGCAGGCGAAGCAGCGCTCGCGGCAGTCGATCCGGGTCTGGCCGCGCAGGCTCCAGCGGTAATCCTCGGCCAGGAACGACTTCTTCACGGCCGGGTCAATGTGGTCCCACGGGAAGGTCTCGTCGATGAGGCGCTCGCGGTGGGTATAGAAGCGCGGGTCCAGGCCGGCCGCCGCGAAGGCGTCCTGCCAGACCTGATAGTTGAAGTGCTCCTGCCAGGCGTCGAACTTGGCGCCGCGCCGGTGGGCCTCCAGCAGCACCTGGCCCAGCCGCCGGTCGCCGCGCGAGAACCAGGCTTCCAACTGCGTCTCTTCGGACCGGTTCCAGTTGAGCTTGATGCCGGGGGTCCGCAGGGCGCGCTTCAGCAGGGCTTGCTTGGCCTGGATTTGCTCGGTGGAATCGACCGGCACCCACTGGAAGGGCGTATGCGGTTTAGGCACGAAGGTGCTGACGCCGGCCGTGACGGCGGCCTTGTTGCCCAGGAATTTGCGGCCCTCGGCCAGCACGCGCTGGCACAGGTCGGCGATGGCCTGCACGTCTTCCAGCGTCTCGGCCGGGTGGCCGATCATGAAATAGAGCTTGACGGTGGTCCAGCCGCGCTCGTACACGGCCCGGCAGGCCGCCAGCAGGTTCTCGGTGGAGATCGGCTTGTTGATCAGCTCGCGCATGCGTTCGGTGGCGGCCTCCGGCGCGAAGGTGAAACCGCCGCGCTTGTTGTCTTTGAGAGCCTCCATCAACTCCACCGACGAGGTCTCCAGCCGCAGGGAAGGCAGGGAGATGCTCAGGTGCTTGCCCGCGAAGCGTTCGCCCACGCGCTTGACCAATTCCACCACGTCGCCGTAGTCCGACGACGACAGCGAGAGCAGGGCCACTTCCTCAAATCCAGTGTGGCGCAGGCCCTCGTCAATGGCGTCCAGAATCTGCTCGACGCGCCGCTCGCGCACCGGGCGCGTGATCATGCCGGCGTGGCAGAAGCGGCAGCCGCGCGTGCAGCCGCGCATGATCTCCACCGGGTAGCGGTTGTGGACGGTGCTGATATAGGGGACGATCAGCCGGGTGGGCGGCGGCGGCAGGATGGGCACGATGCGCTTGAGGACCTTGGCCGGCGCCTCGGGGACCAGCGGGCGGATCGCGGCCACGGTGCCATCCTCGTTGTAGAACGGCTCATACAGCGCCGGCACATAGACGCCCCAGATTTTGGCCAGCGCTTTGAGCAGGCCGGCCTTGTCCTGCCCGGACGCTTTCCAGGTCTGCAGCGCCCGGATAATCTCCAGCATCACGTCTTCGCCTTCGCCCACCACGAAGGCGTCGATGAAGTCGGCCATCGGCTCCGGGTTGTAGGTGGAATGGCCGCCGGCGATGACGAGCGGGTGCCGGCGCGGGTCGCGGTCGGCGGCCAGCAAGGGCAGGCCGGCCAGGTCCAAGAAGTTGAGGGCGTTGGAGTAGAGCTGCTCGTAGGGCAGGGAGAAGCCCAGCAGATCAAAGGCGGCCACCGGGTGCTTGGTCTCCAGCGAGAACAAAGGCAGGCCGGCCGCCCGCAGCGCCGCTTCCATATCCGTCCACGGGCTGAAAGCGCGTTCGGCCAGCATGTCCGGCCGCTGGTTGATGAGATCGTACAGGATGGCCAGGCCCAGGTTGGGCGTGCCGATGTCGTAAACGTCCGGAAACGCCAAGCACACCCGCGTGGTAATCGCGTCCCAGTCTTTGACAATAGAGTTGAGTTCGCCGCCGGTGTACCGCCCCGGCTTGGTTACCGTGGGCAGGATGCGTTCCAGGGCCACTTCGATTTGTTCGGGGGTCATGCGGACATCCTCTCGGCCCGCCGAATAAGTCAGACGGGTATTGTCGGAATTATAACGGAAGATCCGGCGAGCGCGGCGAAGGAACATAAACGCGCCCGATCTGGGGCTTAAAATCTTGCGTTTGAACCTGCCTGTGTTATAATCTCGCCGCTTTGCACTAAGCCCCTATCGTCTAGTGGACCAGGACGCGGCCCTCTCAAGGCCAAAGCTGGGGTTCGAATCCCCATAGG
>JAGOBN010000767.1 GCA_017999235.1 Anaerolineales bacterium
ATGCCGTGCGTGCCCAACACTGTGATCTCGCCGGCCAGCCTGCCGGAGGAGCGGCTGAAGACGCCGGCCGGCGAGATCACAGTGTTGGGCACGCACGGCATGCTGACCCGCCTGGGCACGTGCTGTCAGCCGGCGCCGGGTGACCCGATCGTCGGCTTTGTCACGCGCGGGCGCGGCGTCACCATTCACCGCGCCGACTGCCCGAACGTCCTCAAGCACCGCGAGCAGGAGCGCATTCTTAAAGTCTCGTGGGGCGAGGCGCAGCACACCTACCCGGTGCCCATCCGCATCTCGGCCTATGACCGGCCCGGCCTGGTGCAGGATATCTCCGTCATCCTGACCAACGAGCGGCTCAATATGTCGTCGTTCTCCACCAACGTCAAAGGCAACATTGCCACCATTGAGTTGACGATGGAGATCTCGGATATCGCCGCGCTCCCGCGCGTGTTGACGCGCATTGAGCAGCTCCCCAACGTGATCGAAGCCTACCGGCCCCGGGCCGGCTGAAAGTTCCCCACCCGCCAGGAGGTTGACCCATGCTCACCGTCGCCGAAGCCCGCCGGCGCATCTTGGATCATTTCCCGCCGTTGGCGGTGGAGACGGTCTCCTTGGAGGCGGCCCGCGGCCGATACTTGGCCGAGGCCGTGCGCGCCGAGGAGAACCTGCCCCCCTTTGCCAACTCGTCGATGGATGGGTTTGCCGTGTACGCGGCCGATGTGGCCGGCGCGACGGCCGAACGGCCCGTGCGCCTGCCGGTGGCCGCCGATATCCCGGCCGGCACGGCCCAGCCGCCGGCGTTGACGCGCGGCCAAGCGGCGCGCATCATGACCGGCGCGCCCCTGCCGGCCGGCGCGGAGGCGGTGGTGCCGGTGGAAGACACCGATCAGGACCGCGGCGCGGCAGCGCTGCCGGCGGCCGTGAGCGTCCACCAAGCCGCCGCGGCCGGCGCCAACATTCGGCCGGCCGGCCAGGATGTGCGGGCGGGGCAAGAGGTCCTGCCGGCCGGCGCGGCGCTGCGGGCGGCGGCGCTGGGGGTGCTGGCCGCCTTGGGCCACGCGCAGGTGCGGGTGCGGCGCCGGCCGCGGGTGGCCGTGCTGTCCACCGGCGATGAACTGGTGCCGGTGGCAGAGCGGCCGGCGGCGGGGCAGATCCGCGATGTGAACGGGTCCGCGCTGGCCGCCGCGGTGGCCGAGCAGGGCGGCGAGGTGGTGCGCCTGGGCATCGCGCCAGACCGGCTGGAGGCGGTGCGCGCCAAATTGCTGCAGGCGGCGGCCGCCGGCGTGGACTTGATCCTCTCGTCGGCCGGCGTGTCGGTGGGCGCGTATGATGTGGTGAAGGAAGCGCTGGCGACCGAGGGGGAGCTGGCCTTCTGGCGCGTGCAAATGCGGCCGGGCAAGCCGCTGGCCTTTGGGCGTTTCCAGGGTGTCCCGTTTATCGGCCTGCCCGGCAACCCGGTGTCGGCGCTGGTGGGGATGGAAGTGTTTGTGCGGCCGGCGCTGCTGAAGCTGGCGGGCGCGCGCCGGCTGGAGCGGCCCACCGTGACCGCGGCGCTGGCCGAGCCTTTTCAGGCGGACGGCCGCGAGACGTATCTGCGCGTGACGCTGGCCGCCGCTGGCGCGGAGTGGGTGGCCCACAGCGCCGGCCACCAAGGCTCCAATATCATCTCGTCGCTGGTGCGCGCCGAAGGCTTGCTCATCGTGCCGGCCGGCGCGGGCCTGGTGCCGGCCGGCACTAGGCTGCCGGTTTGGCTGCTGGATTAATGCCGGCGGACCGGCGCCGAAAATCTGGATAAACGCGGCATTTCGATTATTGACAGGAGACTCTTAATCGGTTTATCTTACATACGACCTGGCGGGGGAAGCCAGGCTGTCTACAGGCGAAAAGCCGCTTAATGCGCGGGTCAGCCGGCGCTCAGGCGAGATGCATTCTCGCCGCGGCGGGGTCCCCGGCCGCGCGCCAATGCCTTGCACCCGACCTCGTTTGAGGAGACTGTCGAGACCGTATATGCCCAAGATCAAGTGCCATTACGATGACTGCGTCTTTATCGAAGAAGGCCATTGCGGCGCCGCCGCGGTGGAATTGGAGCCGGAAGGCGGCTGTTTGACGTATCGGCGCGACACCGAGACCGAAGCCGCCGCCCCGGAAGACGCGTGGGATGAGGATGAATTTGAGGACGAACTGGAAGAGGAAGAAGATCTGTACGAAGAAGAAGATGACGAGGATACGTGGGACGACGACGACGAAGATGAGACGGAGCGCTACTAAAGCGCGCGGGACGCTGACGCCGGGCAACAAAAAAGCGGACTAGCTAGTCCGCTTTTTGTTTACCATTGATCGACGGAAGACCGCGCTGGGCGGCGCCCGTCACTTGCGCTTGTTGGCCAGGGTGCGCTGCAGCAGGTCTTCCTGCTGGCGGCGGGTGGGCTGGGCTTTGTCGGAGCGCTTGCCCAACGCCCGGCCGCCGGCCTTTTGCTGGGCGCGCCGGAAAGCCAGCTGCATGGCGGTCAAATCCTCGCCCAGATCCTCTTCGACCTCGGCTGAGGCTTCGGCCAGCTCGGCCAAGTCCACGGCCTTGATGCTGAGCTTGATCTGCTTCTTGCGCGCATCCACCTGCAGGACCTTGACGCGCACTTCGTGGC
>JAGOBN010000097.1 GCA_017999235.1 Anaerolineales bacterium
AGATCGCCGACGGCGCGGTGCTCAACTACTGCGTGCCGCCCGAGTACAACGATAAGGCGCTGGAACTGCTGGAGAAGGGCGCCAAGAAGGCCGGCCGCAGTCTGGCCGATATCGACCGCCCGCAATTGGTGGTGTGCTCGGTTGACCCCGACCGCAAAAAGGCCATCGAGGCCGCCAAAGTGCTGCTGACGCAGTACCTGGCCCAGCAGCCGCACATCGCCAAAGCCTCGGGCGTCTCCGAAGACGTGGTCCAGAAGGTCCAGTCCATCCTCGGCTGGCCGGCCACCAAAGAGCAGGTCCACGAAGCCATGCAGTATGTCCCCGACGACTTCGTGCTGAAGATCTCGGCCACCGGCACGCCGGACGAAGCCCGCGCCAAGGTCCAGCAGTACATCGATCGCGGCTGCACCTGCCCAATCCTGTACCCGATGTCCGATCCGTATCTGATGATTGACACGTTCAGCCCGCTGACCGCCTGAAGTCCGTCCTCTAAATGACCGGTCTATAAATTGACTGCCGGAGGGGTGAGGTCGCTCCACACCCCTCGGCAGTCGGCATGACAAATCTCAAGCGATTCGGATGACATATGTCATGTGCGTTTCATGGTAATATTTGACATCATTCTGATATATCAGCAATATATCAGAATGCAAATGAGAAGGAGGTGCCGCACCTGAATTCGGTTGTTGGTGTGTGTTTATTTATCGTGATCGGATCACCCGCCCACAAGGAGTCACCTCGGCATGTCCGCTTTTCCTTCTCACGCCCGTGTCGTCGTCATCGGGGCCGGCATCGTCGGCAACAGCATGGTGTATCACCTGGCCAAGCTCGGCTGGCGCGATATCGTCCAGATCGACAAAGGCCCGCTGCCCAACCCGGGCGGCTCCACCGGTCACGCCTCGAACTTCATCTTCCTGGTGGATCACTCCAAGGAGATGGCGCGGTTTACGCTGGACAGCGTGCTCCAGTACAAGGAGTTAGGCGTCTTCACCAAATGCGGCGGCATTGAGGTCTCCCGGACGCCGGAGCGGGTGGAAGAGCTGAAGCGCCGCATTACGTCCGGCAAGTCGTGGGGCATTGACGCCGAGATTATTACGCCGGCGCGGGTGAAGGAGCTGGTGCCGTACATCAACGAGAAGATCATCCACAGCGGCTTTTACACCCCCGACATTGGCGTGGTGGATTCGCTCCGCGCCGGCACCCTGATGCGCGAATACGCCCAGGGCCTGGGGGCGCTGCAGTCCTTTGCCAACACGGAAGTGACCGGGATGGGCGTCAAAGACGGGCGCATCCGCAGCGTCACCACCGACCGCGGCACGATCGAAGCCGAAGTCGTGGTCATCGCCTGCGGCTTGTGGGGCCCGCGCATCGCCAAGATGGCCGGCGCGACGATCCCGCTGGTGCCGGCCGTCCACCAGATGATCAGCGTCGGGCCGGTGCCGCAGTTGATGGACACGGTGGGCGAGATCAAGTACCCGATTATCCGCGACGTGGACACCAACTGCTATGAGCGCCAGCACGGCAGCGACATGGAAGTGGGCTCGTACGCCCACCGGCCGATCTTGATGGAGCCGGACGACGTGCCGTCCATCAAGCAGGCCAAGCTGACGCCGACCGAGATGCCCTTCACCCAGGAAGATTTCGACCCGCAGATGGAGCAGGCGCTGGAGCTCATCCCGGACATCCTGGGCAACGAGCAGGTGCAGGTGCGCTACGCCATCAACGGTCTGCTCTCGCTCACCCCGGACGGCTTCCCGTGCCTGGGCGAGACCGAGGTCAAGAATCTGTGGTCCGTGTCCGCGGTGTGGATCAAGGAAGCGCCCGGCATCGGCCGCACGGTGGCCGAGTGGATGACCACCGGCGTGCCCGAGATCGACCCGACCGGCTCCGATATCTCCCGCTTCTACCCGCATCAGAAGACCAAGGCCCACGTCTGGGGCCGCTCGGCCGAGGGCTTCAACAAGACCTACGGCATCGTGCACCCGCGCGAGCAGTGGAACTCCAACCGCCTGGCGCGCCTGAGCCCGTTTTATGAGCGCGAGAAGGCGCTGGGGGCGGTGTTCTTCGAGACCGCCGGCTGGGAGCGCCCCAACTGGTACGAGTCCAACAAGCCCCTGCTGGAGAAGTACGGCGATCAGGTTCAGCCGCGCCCGGCCGAGTGGGAAGCGCGCTGGTGGTCGCCCATCATCAACGCCGAGCACCTGAATATGCGCGAGAACGTGGGCCTGGTGGACCTCTCCGCCTTCGCCATCTACGATCTGGCCGGCCCCGGCGCGACCGCGTTTATGAACTATATGTGCGTCAACCAGATCGATGTGGCGGTGGGCAAGGTGGTCTACGCCCAGTGTCTGAATGCCGGCGGCGGCATCAAGGCCGATATCACCGTCATGCGCCTGGGCCAAAACCACTACCGCGTGGTGGACGGCGGCATGGACGGCCCGCGCGATATGAAGTGGTTCAGCGACCATCTGCCGGCCGACGGCTCGGTGGTGCTGACCGATCTGACCAACAGCTGGGCCACCCTCGGCGTCTGGGGCCCGAAGGCCCGCGACCTGGTGCAGTCCGTGACCGAAGATGACATGTCCAACGCCGGCTTCGCCTATGGCACCTGCCGGTCCGTCACGCTCGGCCCGGTGCCGGTGCTGGCCTCGCGCATCTCGTATGTGGGCGAGCTGGGCTGGGAACTGCATGTGCCCTTCGAGCAGGGCGGGCGGCTGTGGGACACCCTGTTCGAGGCCGGCCAAAAGTTCGGCCTGGCCCCGATGGGCATCGGCGTGTACGGCACCACCGGCCGCCTGGAGAAGAGCTACCGCCTGTACGGCAATGAGCTGGAGCTGGAGTACAACCTGGTGGAGGCCGGCCTGGCCCGCCCGCAGGTCAAGCCCCAGGACTTCATCGGCAAGGCCGCTTACCTCAAGCAGCGCGCCGAGGCGCCGGCCGCCATCCTGTGCACGCTGACGGTGGACGACAACACCTCCGCCTCCGGCCTCAAGCGCTACCCGCAGGGCCGTGAGCCGATCCTGACCCTGGACGGGAAGCCGATTGAAGACCAGCACGGCCGGCGGTCGTTTGTCACCAGCGCCGGCTCCGGGCCGTCGGTGGGCAAGAGCATCCTGCTCAGCTACCTGACGCCGGAGTATGCCAAGGTCGGGACCAAGCTCAAGGTGGAGTACTTTGGCGAGCATTACCCGGTGACCGTGGCGGCGGCCGGCAACACACCGATCTTCGACCCCGAGAACGCGCGGGTCAAGGCTTAGCTTTTGAGATGTCGGAGGTGAGAGGCGGGAGGCGGGAGGGGCAACCCTCTAACCTCTGACCTCCCACCTCCGACTTCTTTTGCGAGAACCATCTATGAATATCCTCGCCTGTATCAAACGCGTCCCGGCCACCGGCGGCGTCATCGCCCTGACCGCGGACGAGCAGGAGATTGACACCCGCTTCCTGGGCTTCACGGTCAGCCCGCATGAGGAATGCGCGGTGGAAGAAGCGCTCCGCCAGGTGGAAGCCCACGGTGGGACGGTCACGGTGTTGGCGCTCGGCCCGGAGGCGGCGCAGGACCAGCTGCGCGATACGCTGGCCATGGGCGCCGGCGACGTGCTCCTGCTGGAGACCGATGGCCGGGAATGGGATCCGCAGGCCACGGCCGGCGCCCTCGCCGCCGCGGTGCAGGCGGAGCCGGCGGCCTTTGACGTGCTGCTCTTCGGCAACGAGTCCGCCGACTCCGGCGGTTACCAGGTGCCGGTGCGCGTGGCCCACGCCCTGGGCCTGCCGATCGTCACGGGCATCAAGTCCCTGGAGATCAAGGGCCGCACGGCCACCGCCAAGCGCGAGATGCCGGGCGGCTGGGAAGTGTACGAGGTGGAACTGCCGGCCGTTTTTACGGTGAAAGAAGGCATCAACCTGCCGCGCTATCCGTCCATCCCGGGCCGGCTGAAGGCCAAGAAGAAAACCATCCGCCGGATAAAGCCGGAGTTCCCGGGCAACCGGCTGGAGAAGCTCAAATTCCAGCTGCCGCCGCGCGTCGAGCGCCAGGTGGAGATCCTGGGCCAAGGGCCGGAAGCCGCGCCCCAGGTGGTGGAACTGCTCAAGAAGATCGGAGTCGCCTAGCCATGATCCTGACCTTCATCGACCATGACCGGGGGACGCTGAACAAGACGACGCTGGAGGCGGTGACCTTCGCCCGCCGGCTGGCGGAAAAATTGGGCGCGCCGCTGCATGCGGTGGGGGTGGGCCAGGCGGCGGCTGGATTGGCTGGCGCCCTGGGCGCGTATGGCGTCACCGCGCTGCACGTGGCCCAGTCCGAGCCGTTGAATGACTTCGCGCCGGCCGCCTGGGGGCAGAGTGTGGCGGCGCTGATCGAGTCGCTCCAGCCGGCGGCGGTGGTGGCGCCGGGCACCGAGCGCGGCAGTGAGGTGCTCGCGCACGCGGCCGCGCGCCTGGATCTGGCGCTGGCCGCCAACTGCACGGCCGTGGAGCCGGGCGACACCTACGCGGTGACCCGCGTGCGCTGGGGCGGCAGTCTGCTGGAGCAGGCCCGCTTGAGCGGCGCCGTGAAGCTGCTGACCGTGGCGCCGCAAGCCGTGGCGCCCGAGCCGAGCGCCGCCGGCGCCGCGCCGGAGGTGCGGGCGTTTGCGCCGGCGTTGAGCGCCGCTGATCTGCGGGTGCGGGTCACCGGCCGGGTGGAGACCGGCGCCGGCAAGGTCTCGCTGGCCGAAGCCCGGGTGGTCATCGGCGGCGGGCGCGGGGTGGGCAGCGCCGAGGGCTTCAAACCGCTGGAAGAACTGGCCGGCTTGTTGGGCGGCGCGGTCGGCTGTTCGCGCGCGGTCACCAGCCTGGGGTGGCGCCCGCACGCCGAACAGATCGGCCAGACCGGCAACCGCATCACGGCGGAGATTTATGTGGCCTGCGGCGTCAGCGGCGCCATCCAGCACTGGGTGGGCTGCAAGGGTGCCAAAGTGGTGCTGGCCGTCAACACCGATCCGGAGGCGCCGATCGTCACCCAGGCGCACTATGCCGTCATCGGGGACCTGCATAAGATCCTGCCGGCCATCAACGCCGAACTGCGCCGCGCGCGCGGCGGCTGAAAACCGTTCCCAGGCGGGGCCGGTTTGCCCGGCCCCGCCTTTTGTGTTATAAGGGCTGGCGATGCCCGCTGAGTCCACTCGGCTCAGTCCCCGGTGTCGTTTACCGCATTCGAACTCAACCACATCAAGTCTTCGGCTGCGCCGGTGCGTTGCGCGGGCCGCCGTCTTTGGGCGGCCGGGGCGGGCTGAATTGGAAAGGAGGCCGCTCTTTTCGCGTTGGCTTTGGTGCCTGTCAGCGTGTCCGGACGAGCGCGTTCTTATTCCAATTGGTCCGCTCACCCCACTCGGAGACTCCCGCATGGCCGACAATCGTCCCAAAACCCGTGACGAAATCATCCAGCAGGACATGAAAGACCTGCACAAGCTGGGCTACGCCCAGCAGTTATTCCGCGAGATGGGCGGTTTCTCCAACTTCGCCATCTCCTTCTCCATCATTTCCATCCTGACCGGCGCGATCCTGCTGTTTGGCTACGGCCTGCAGTTCGCGGGTCCGATTATGAACACCTACGGCTGGCCGCTGGTCAGC
This sequence comes from Anaerolineales bacterium, assembly GCA_017999235.1. The sequence goes on from JAGOBN010000097.1 coordinate 5,611, forward strand.
TTCTTCGTCATCTGTATCGCGGCCTCGATGGCCGAACTGGCCTCGGCTTACCCCACCGCCGGCGGCCTGTACTTCTGGGCGCACCGGCTGGGCGGCTATAAATGGGCCTGGGTGACGGCCTGGTTCAATATGCTGGGCCAGATCATGATCACGGCCGGCATCAACTTCGCGGCCGCCATCTACATCGCCGGCGCCGTCAACCGCATCTTTGGCACCGCCATTGACACCACCAACACCTGGGCGATGGTGGTGACCATGATCGTGATCATGATCCCGCAGATGCTCATCAACATCTTCGGTATCAAGCTGACCGCCCGGCTGAGCGATTTCAGCGTGTACTGGCACATCGGCGGCGTGGTGATCATGGCCCTGCTGTTGGGGTTCTTTGGCAAGCACGCCCAGCCGTTCAGCTTCTTGTTCCAGGGGGTGACCACCGTCAACCCGGCCGACCTGACGGCTTCGTTCTTCGCCGGGCCGTTTGAATTTGAATCGGTCATGATGAAGATTCCGGGCATGGTGGGCCTGTACGCCGGCGGCGGGCTGGTGCTGGCCTTCGTGCTGGGTACGCTGCAGGCGCAATGGACCTACACCGGCTACGATGCCTCGGCGCACGTGGCCGAGGAGACGGTCATGGCGCGCCTGAACAGCGCCTGGGGCGTTTTCCTGAGCGTGGCGGTGTCGTTCGTGGTCGGCTACGTCATGCTGATCATTCTGACCCTGCGGATCCCGGGCGGTCTGGAGGGCATCGCGGCCACCGTCGACGCCGCCAACTCGCCGGCCGTGCTGTACATCGTCTACAGCAATTTTGACAACATCTGGTTCGGCCATGTGATCGCCATCATCATCGGCGTCGCCATGTGGCTGTGCGGCCTGTCGTCGATCACCAGCATGAGCCGTATGTGGTTCGCCTTCGCCCGCGACGACGGCATGCCGGGTTCCAGTCTGATCAAGCAGATCCACCCCCGCCTGCGCACGCCGGTGTGGTCGATCATCATCACCTGCATCCTGGCGGTTCTGCTGACGGTCTGGTCGGCGCTGTACACGGTGGTGGTGGCGGTGAGCACCACGGCCCTGTATCTGGCGTACGGCATCCCGATCTTCCTGAACGTCCGCAACAAACTGCAAAATAAGGGCGAGCACACCGAGTCGCAAAACGCGCCGTGGAGCTTGAAGGGCTGGGGGATGCCGATTAACATCATCGCCATCGCTTGGATTGTGTTTATCACCATCCTGTTCAGCATCCCGCCGAACGAACTGGCCGGCTGGTCGATCATTCTCGTGGCGGTGTTCATGCTGGTGTATTGGCAGTTGGACGCCAAGCGGCGGTTCAAGGGCCCTAAGGCTTCCGCCGAAGCCGATCTGCGCCGGATCGAGGCCGAGATGGCCGCGGCCGCCAAGGGCGCCCAGGACTGACGCGCTGTTCACTCGATAAGCGGCGCCCGGCGCCATCATCCGCGCTGGGCGCCGCCCGGCTGAGGTAGCCTCATGCAAATTGCGCTCGTGATTGGTTCGACGGTGGCGACGATGAAGGATAACGGCCTGCATGGCCGCAAGCTGTTGATCGTGCGGCCGGCCGATACCGCCGGTCAGCCCAGTGGCCAGCCCTATGTGGCGGTGGATACGGTCAGCGCCGGCGCCGGCGATCTGGTGCTGGTGACCCAGGGCTCCTCGGCCCGGCAGACGGTTCAGACGCAGAACGCGCCCGTGGACGCCGTTATCGTCGGCGTGATCGACTCGCTGGAAGTCGGCGGGCAGGTCACTTACCGCAAGTCCTGAGCAGCGCCGCCGTGACCGACACGCGCGCGCTGCTCTCGGTCGGCGTGGACGTGGGGACGACCACCACCCAGGTGGTCTTCTCGCGCCTGCGGCTGGCAGATGCGGCCCGCCCCGGCCAGATCCCGCGCTTCACCATCACCAGCCGGGACGTGCTGTACCAAAGCCCGATCGTGCTTACGCCGCTGGCCGACCGCGAGACCGTGGACGCGGCGCGCCTGAACGAGATCGTGCGGCGCGAGTACGCGGCCGCCGGGGTGGACCCCGCCCAGGTGGAGACCGGGGCCGTGATCATCACCGGCGAGACCGCCAAAAAGAAAAACGCGGATGAGATCGTGCGGGCGCTGGCCGGCCTGGCCGGCGAGTTTGTGGTCAGCGTGGCCGGCCCGCACGTCGAGAGCCTGATCGCGGGGCGCGGGGCCGGCGCCGCCCAGTATGCGGCCAAGCATTTCGCCACGGTTACCAATGTGGATATCGGCGGCGGCAGCGCCAACAGCGCCACCTTCCGCGCCGGCGCGTATGTGGCGGCGGCGGCCATGAACTACGGCGGCCGTCTGATCGAGCTCACACCGGCCACCGGCCGCGTGCGCCATATCGCCGCGCCGGCCCAGCTCATTCTGGCCGAGTGCGGCCTGCGCCTGGCGGTGGGCGATCAGCCGGCTCTGGCCGATCTGCGGCGCTTCACCGACCGCATGGCGGACCTGACCGTCGAGCTGATCGAAGGCGGGGCCTCGCCCCTGGCGCAGCAACTCTACCTGACGCCGCCGGCCGCGGTCTCGGGGCGGGGCAGCGTGCTGATGTTCTCGGGCGGCATCGGCCACTACTACTATCACCCGCTGGCGATTAACGCCGTGGCGGACGTGACCGTGCACGAGGATGTCGGCCCGCTCTTGGCCGAGTCCCTGCGCGCGCACGCCGGCCTGCGCGCCTATGAGGTGGTGCCGCCGGCCGAAACCTTGCGGGCCACGGTGCTGGGCGCCAGCACCCAGACGGTCACGCTGTCCGGCTCCACCATCTGGGCTGAGCCCGCGACCCTGCGCGTGCCGATCCGCAATGTGCCGGTGATCCGGCCGGCCCTGCCGGACGATCTGGGCGCGGACGGCGTGGCGCAGGCCCTGGGCGCGGCCGTGCGCCGCTGGGACGTGGACGTGGCGGTGGATTCGTTCGCGGCGGCGCTTGAACTGAATCAGCCTTTGGACTACACTCGGCTTCTCAAACTCTCCACCGGGATCGCTGAGTTTTCCAAATCCCTGCCCGCCGGGCGGCTGCTCATTGTCATCATCGAGCGCGACTATGCTCAGGCGCTGGGGCAGACGGTGAAGGCGCTGGTGCCGGCCCGCTCGCTGCTGGTGCTTGATCAGGTGGGCTTGGCCGAAGGCGATTACATCGACGTCGGCTCACCCTTGTTGGATGGCCGCGTTGTGCCGTTGAGCGTCAAGACGCTTGTCTTCTACCATTAGGAGAGCGCATGCTCCTGCGGACCAAACTCCACGGTAAGACCTACGAATTTCCGGATATCCGCCGGCTGATGGGCAAGGCCAACGAGGAGAAATCCGGCGACCAGCTGGCCGGCGTGGCGGCGTCCTCGGCGGCGGAGCGCTCGGCCGCGCGGCTGGTGCTGGCCGAGGTGCCGCTGGCCGTCCTGCGCGAGACGCCGGCCGCGCCCTATGATCAGGACGAGGTCACGCGCGTCATCCAGGACGGCGTCAACGAAACCATCTACGGCGAGATCCAGGGCTGGAAAGTGGGCGAGTTCCGCGAGTGGCTGCTGGCGGACACCACCACCCCGGAGATGATCCGGCGCGTCTCCGGCGGCCTGACCGCCGAGATGATCGCGGGCGTCACCAAGCTCATGTCCAACCTGGATCTGATTTACGCCGCCAGCAAGATCCGGGTCACCGCCCACTGCCACAACACCATCGGCGTGGCCGGCACGCTTTCCAGCCGCAACCAGCCCAACCATCCCACGGATTCGCCGGAGGGCATTCGGGCCGAGATCTATGACGGCCTGGCCTACGGCTCGGGCGACTCGGTTATCGGCATCAACCCGGTGGACGACAGTTACAGCTCGGTGGCGCGCCTGCTGGAGATGACGTACGACATCATCCAGACCTGGCGGATCCCCACCCAGAACTGCGTGCTTGCCCACGTCACCACCCAGATGAAGTGCCTGCAGGCCGGCGCCCCGGTGGGCCTGCTCTTCCAATCGCTGGCCGGCTCGCAGAAGGGCAACGAATCCTTTGGCATCTCGGTCGGCATGCTGGATGAGGCCGACGCGCTGGCTAAGAA
>JAGOBN010000098.1 GCA_017999235.1 Anaerolineales bacterium
CGGCCAACGGCAGGGTGACGCGCAGGAAGGTGCGGACGGCGTTGGCGCCCAGATCGGCCGCCGCTTCAAACAGCGAATCGTCAATTTTCTCCAGGGAGGTGAAGATGGGCAGGATCATGAACGGCAGAAACTCATAGACCATCCCCACCAGCACCGCGCCGGTGGAGGGGTACAAATCCAGGGCCTGAAACGGCAGGCCGGCCAGCCCTGCCAGCCAGCCCAGCAAGCTATTGAGCACCCCTTGGGTGCGCAGGATCATGATCCAGGCGTAGATGCGGATGACAAAATTGGTCCACAGCGGGACCAGGATCAGGAACATGTAGAGGCTGCGACGCTTGGCCGGCGCCCGGGCCACAAAATAGGCGATCGGGAACGCCACCAGGATCACCAGCACCGTGGTCTGGAAGGCCAGGCTGATCGAGCGCCACAGGATGCCGACATAGAGCGGGTCCAGCAGCCGCAGATAGTTGTCCAGCGAAAACCGGTAGATGACGTTGCCGTTGGGGTCCCGTCCGCCGAACGAGATCACCACGCTCAGGAGCAGCGGCACGATCAACAGGACCGTCATCCACAGCAGGGTCGGCGACACCAGCAGCAGGCCGCGCTGCGCGTCCCGGTTCCCCCACAATTTCAGCCATTGCCGCAGGCGAGTGAAGTTCACGGCCGGTTACTCCGTCAGCACGCGGGCCGCGGCCTGGTCAAAATACACCGTCACCGCGTCGCCGACATTGGCCAGCGGCCGCGAGTACGGGTCCTCGTTCTGCTCGCGCACGCGCACGTGCTGGTCGCCGGGCAGGCGCACGTTGTAGTGCGTGTCGGTGCCGATGTACACCACGTCCATCACCTGGCCGGGGAAGACATTCTGCGCGCCTTCGTACGGGCGCAGGCCCACTTTTTCCGGCCGCACGGCGATGGTCACCGCCTGGCCGCGGACCAGGCTCAGATCGCTGTTGGCGTAGACGGTCAGGCCGCCGGTCAGGCCGACCGTGGCCGTGGGGCCCTGCACCTCCTGCACGGTGGCCTCCAGGAAATTGCTCTCGCCGATGAAGTCGGCCACAAACCGGCAGGTGGGGCGCTCGTAGATCTCAAAGGCCGGCCCCACCTGCAGCACCCGCCCGCCGCTCATCACGGCGATGCGGTCGCTCATCGTCAGGGCCTCTTCCTGGTCGTGGGTCACGTACACGAACGTGATGCCCACCTCGCGCTGGAGCCGCTTCAGCTCCAGCTGCATTTCCTTGCGCAGCTTCAGGTCCAGCGCGCCGAGCGGCTCATCCAGCAGCAGCACCTCCGGATGGTTGACCAGGGCGCGGGCCAGCGCCACGCGCTGCTGCTGGCCGCCGGACATCTGCTTGGGCCGGCGCGCTTCATAGCCGGGCAGGCGCACCAGTTCCAGCGCCTGCAGCGCCCGCGCCGTGCGCTCGGTCTTGGACACGCCCTTCATCTCCAGGCCAAAGGCCACGTTCTCGCCGATGGTCATGTGCGGGAAGAGGGCGTAATTTTGGAAAACAGTGTTGACCGGCCGGCGATAGGGCGGGATCTGGCCCATGGGCTTGCCGTGGATGAAGATCTCGCCGGCGGTGGGAAGCTCAAAGCCCGCGATCATCCGCAGGCTGGTGGTCTTGCCGCAGCCCGAGGGACCCAGCATGGAGAAGAATTCACCGTCTTTGATTTGCATGGTGACGTCGCGCACCGCGTTGACGATCTCACCAGACGGCCCAGGAAAGCGCTTACTAACCGCGCGCAACTCGACGGCAAACTCGGCCATTGATTCTCCTTGCAGTGGATGGCGGGGATTTTATAGGATTTTAGGGCCGGCGGCAACGTCCACTTGGGCCGTGAGGTTGCTGGGTATAATGGCCGGATGTTGCCCGTGCTCGCGCAGTTCGGCCCGTTCACCCTGTATACGTATTCCGTCCTGCTCAACCTGGGCCTGGCGGCGGCGTTGGGCTGGCTGTACTGGGCGGCGCCGGCCGACCGCCGGGCGCGCTGGCTGGATGTGGGGCTGGCGGCCGTGGTCGGCGGCCTGCTCGGCGCGCGCGCGGTGTATGTGGCCGTCAACGCCGCCTACTACGCCGCCCATCCGCTGGAAGCCTTCATGCTCTGGCAGGGCGGCCTGGCCTGGGTGGGGGCGGCCGGCGGCGCCTTGCTGGGCGCCGGGTGGTGGGCGCGCCGGCGCGGTGAACCGCTGGGACCCATCCTGGACGCGCTGGCCGGCCCGCTGGCGGCCTTAAGCGCGCTCGGCTGGGGCGGCTGCCTGGCGGCCGGCTGCGGCTATGGCGCCGAAGTGGCGGCCGGCCAACTGCCGGCCTGGCTGGTCTCCACCGCGCCCGATCTGTACGGCCTGAGCGTGCCGCGCTGGCCCACCCAGCTGGCCGGCCTGCTGTGGGGCGGGATCAGCCTGTGGCTGGTTTGGAGCAGCCGGACGCGCCGCTGGCCGGCCGGCGCGCTGGGTCTGTATGCCCTCAGCCTGACCGCTTTGGGCGCGTTCGCGCTGGGCTTTGTGCGCGGCGAACCGACCCCGCTGGCGGCCGGCTTCCGCCTGGATGTGGTCGGCGCCGCGCTGGTCCTGGTGGCCGCCACCCTGGGCTGGGCCAGCCGCGTGCGTCCGTCCGCCCCGCGCGCCGACGCCAACACCGCCCGCTAATCAAGTGCGGCCGCCCGCGGCGGCCGGCTAGGAAAACCTATGTCCACCCTCACCCTGGGCCTGGCCCAGATCAAAACCAAGCTCGGCGACGTGCGCGCAAACTTGGACAAGCACCTGGCCGTCATCGACGACGCGGCGCGCCAGGGCGTGCAGCTGCTGGTCTTTCCCGAACTCTCGCTGACCGGCTACGTCCTGCAAGATCTGGTGCCGGCGGTGGCCGCCCGGCCCACGCCCGATGACCCGGTCTTCAGCCAGCTCCTGGCCGTCTCGCGCGCCCGCGATATGGACCTGATGATCGGCTTTGTGGACGAGGACGCGCGCAGCCGGTTTTATATCGGCGCCGCCTACCTCTCGCGCGGCGCGGTGATCCATGTCCATCATAAGGTCTACCTGCCCACCTACGGCCTGTTCGACGAGGGGCGCTTCTTCGCCTGGGGCGATACCGTCCGCGCCTTCGACACGCGCTTTGGCCGGCTGGGCATGCTGATCTGCGAGGATTTCTGGCACGCCTCCGCCCCTTACCTGCTGTGGCTGGACGGCGCTGACGTGATGCTGTTCGCTTCGGCCTCGCCGGGGCGCGGCTTGAACGGCGGCGAGACCCTGGAATCGACGCGCTGGGTGGAGCACGTCCTCAAGGCCTATGCCAGCCTGTTCACCAACTACGTGGCGCACACCAACAAGGTCGGCTTTGAAGACGGCCTGCACTTCTGGGGCGGCGCCGTGGCCTTTGATCCCAACGGCGATCAGCTCGTCCAGGGGCCGTACCACGAGGAAGCCCTGGTCGTCACCCAGCTGGACCTCAACCAGATCCGCCGCACCCGCGCCCGTCTGCCGCTGCTGCGCGACGAGCGCCACGCTCTGGTGGCGCGGGAAATTGCGCGCATCACCGCCGGCCACGCCGGCGCCCGCGATAAAGGCTAAGGCTATGGCCGCGCATTCGCTCGAGATCAACACCGACCTCGCCCGCCGCATCCTGACCCAGTTCCTGCGCGAGGAGATCACGCGCACCGGCTTGAGCCGGGCCGTGGTCGGGCTCTCCGGCGGCATCGATTCAGCCCTGGCCTGTTACCTGGCCGCCGAAGCGCTTGGCCCGCAGAACGTCCTGGCCGTGCGGATGCCCTACCGCACCTCCTCCCAGGCCTCGCTGGATGACGCCCAGAGCGTTATCGACCAAACCGGGGTGCAGACGGTGACCGTGCCGATCACGGACCTGGCCGAGCCCCTGCTGACGCGCTTCCCGGAGATGAGCAGCCTGCGGCGCGGCAACATCATGGCGCGCACGCGCATGATCGTGCTCTATGATCAGTCCGCCGCCTTTGGCGGGCTGGTGGTGGGCACCGGCAACAAGACCGAGATCATGCTGGGCTACAGCACGCTCTTCGGCGATTCCGCCCACGCCCTCAACCCGCTGGGCGACCTGTACAAGACCCAGGTGCGCCAGCTCTCGCGCGCCCTGGGCGTGCCGGCCGCCATTCTGGATAAGCCGCCCACGGCCGACCTATGGCCGGGCCAGACCGACGAAGGCGAACTGGGCTTGACCTACGCGCAGGCCGACCAACTGCTCTACCTGCTGGTGGATCAGCGCTACAAGCCCGAGGAGTGCGTGGCCGCCGGCTTTGAGGCGGGGTTTGTGCGCCAGGTGGTGGAACGTCTGCGCCGCAACCACTTCAAGCGCGTCATGCCGCTGGTGGCGAAGTTAAGCAACCGCACCGTCGGGTATGACTTCTTGTATTTGCGGGACTGGGGGACGTAAGGGCTAGGGGTTAGGGGCTAGGTAATTAGAGAAAGCGGCATTCTGGATGAAGAAGTTGTCCCAAAAGATTTCCCCGCTCGTCGCGCTGCAGCACCGCAACTTCCGCCTGCTGTGGATCGGGCTGATTATCTCCATGGCCGGCTCGATGATGCGTCAAGCCGCGATCCTCTGGCAGGTCTCGCTGCTGGCGCCGCCCGGCGAGAAAGCCCTGGCGCTGGGCATCGTGGGTCTGGTGCGCGTCGTGCCGATCGTCGTTTTCTCGTTCCTGAGCGGGATCGTGGCGGACGCCGTGGACCGCCGCCGGCTGATGGTGCTGACCAACGTCGGCCTGGGCCTGGTCTCCGCGCTCATGGCCGTGATCACGTTTACCGGCCAGATCACCCTCACGTGGCTGTATGTGCTGGCCGCGGTCAGCGCCGCCGTCGGCTCGTTCGACGGGCCGGCCCGCCAGTCCTTGTACCCCACCCTGGTCCCGCGCGAGCACCTGCCCAACGCCATCAGCCTAAACAGCATCATGTTCCAGACCGCGTCGGTCGTCGGCCCGATGATCGGCGGCTTGGTGATCGCCACCGGCGGCGTGGGCTGGGCGTATGCGGTGGACGCGGCCTCCTTTGTGGCCTTGATCACGTCCCTGCTGCTGATGCGGGACCTGCCGGCCCGGCCGCCGGAGGAGCGCGCGGAAGTCAGCCTGCGCGCCGGCTTGGACGGGCTGCGCTTCGTGTTCCGCCAGCCGCTGATCCGCGCCTCCATGTTCCTGGATTTCTTCGCCACGTTCTTCGCCTCGGCCACCGCCCTGCTGCCGATCTTCGCCCAGGACATCTTGCACGTCGGCGCGCAGGGGTACGGCCTGCTGGCGGCGGCGCCGGCGGTGGGCGCCATGCTCACCAGCCTGGCCATGGTGCCGCTGGTCGAGCGCCTGGTGGAACGCGGCAAGGTCTTGACCATCGCGGTGGGCGTCTACGGCCTGGCCACCGTGCTGTTTGGCTTCTCGACCACGTTCTGGCTGACCTGGGCCTGCCTGTTTCTCACCGGCGCCGCTGATATGGTCAGCACCGTCCTGCGCAACATCATCCGCCAACTGGTCACGCCGGACGGGATGCGCGGACGCATGACCAGCGTCAACATGATCTTCTTCATGGGCGGCCCGCAGTTGGGCGAATTGGAGGCCGGCCTGGTGGCGCAGGCCTTCGGCCCGGCGGTCTCCGTGATCACGGGCGGCCTGGGGTGTCTATTGGCCACCGGCCTGGTGGTGGGGTTCACCCCGGCGCTGCTGGCCTATCGCAAGGAAATGCCGGCGCCGGCCGCCCACGCCGCGGACTGAAGCCGCCGCAGCCATCCAGTTGGGGAATTGTGCCCGCATGAAACGCGCCGTCAGCATCAGCCTGGGGTCCTCGAAACGCGACAAAGTGGTGGAGCTTACGCTCCTGGGTGAGACCGTGCGCCTCGAACGGCGCGGCACCGATGGCGATCTGGAGCGGGCCGCGCAGCTCTACCGCGAGCTGGACGGCCAGGTGGACGCTTTTGGCGTGGGCGGCGCCGACCTGGGCCTGCGCGTGGCCGGCCGCTGGCACCCGCTCTACTCGGTCCAGCCGATGGTGCGTTTTGTAAAACGCACCCCTCTAGTGGACGGCACCGGGCTGAAGAACACGCTGGAAGGCCGGGTGGCCGCGTTCATCGAGCAGCGCCTGGGGCCGATCACGCCGCGCCGCGTCCTGCTCACCGTGGGGACCGACCGCTGGGGCATGTCCCAGGCGTTTGTGGACGCCGGCTATGACTGCGTGTTCGGCGACCTGCTGTTCGCGCTCGATCTGCCGCTCCCGCTGCGGGATGTGGCCGCCGTCAAGCGCCTGGCCGCCCTGACCATGCCCGTCATCGGGCGCCTGCCGTTTGAGTGGGTGTACCCGATTGGCGAGAAGCAGGAGAAGTGGACGCCCAAGCACGGCCAGTGGTACGCCTGGGCCAGCGTGATCGCCGGCGACTGCCACTACATCAAACGCTACCGGCCAGCCCGCCTGGACGGCAAGCTCATCTGCACCAACACCACCACGCCCGACGATGTGGCCATCTTCCGCGCGGCCGGCGCCCGCTGGCTGGTGACCACCACGCCGCGGCTGGACGGCCGCTCCTTCGGCACCAACATGATGGAAGCGGCCCTCATCGCGGCCAGCGGCCGGGGCCGCCCCCTGACCGACGCCGAGCTCAATACGATCATCGACGAACTCAAGCTGGAGCCGACGCTCCAGGACCTGGCGGAGGCCTAAGCCCGGCATGCCCATCATCGACGCTGTGGTCACGGCGGGCGGGGTCCCCGGCCCGGATGAACCGCTCTACCCGCTGACCCAGGGCCGGCCCAAGACCCTGCTGCCGCTGGCCGGCCGGCCCATGGTGCAATATGTGCTGGACGCGCTGGGCGGCGCGGAGTCCATCCGCCGCGTGACGGTGGTCGGCCTGACGGCGGAGGAGACCGCCCCCTTGCGCTGCGCCAAACCCTGGGGGCAAATCCCCAACCAGGGCGGCCTGATCGAAAACCTGGTGGCCGGCGCCCGCGCGGGTCTGGCCGCCGCCCAGGCCGCGCCCCCCACCCATATCCTGGCGGTCAGCGGCGATGTCCCCTTGCTCCAACCGCTGATGCTGGAGTGGATCATCCGGGCCGGCCTGGAGACCGAGCACGAGGTCTATTATTCGCTCATTCCCCACGCGGCGATGGAACAGCGCTTCCCCGATTCCCGCCGCACGTTCTTCCGGCTCAAAGAAGGCCGCTTCACGGCCGGCGATGTGACCCTCATCAAGGCCAGCGTCCTGGGCGGATATCATCCCGCCTGGCCCAAAATCGTGGCCGCGCGCAAAAGCCTGATCCAGCAAGCCGCGCTGGTGGGCCTGGATACGCTGCTCCTGGCGGCGTTGGGTGGGCTGAGCATCGCCTTCGGCCAGCGGCGCATCCGCGAGCGCCTGGGCGTGAACGGCCGCATCCTGATCAATCCTTACCCCGAGGTGGGCATGGACGTGGACAAGCCGCGCCAATATGCGGCCGTGCGCCAAGAGCTGGAAGGCCGCGCATGACGGGCGCCTGGCTGCGGCCGCTGCTGGAGTGGGACGCCCGCGTCTCGGAGCGCCTGCGCCTGGCCCAAAAGCCGGGACCGCTGCGCCGGCTGGCGATCTTCCTGGCCCACTCCGGCGATTCGTGGTTCTGGGGGATCGGGCTGGTGATCGTCTGGGCGCTGGGCGACCCAGGCTGGAAGTACCGGGCGGTGGTGATCTTCGGCGCCATCGGCGCGCTGGCGGTGGTGGTGCAGACCCTCAAGTGGACGGTGCGCCGGCAGCGGCCGCCGGGCGAGTGGGGGGCCATTTATCGGACGGCGGACCCGCACTCCTTCCCTTCGGGGCATGCCGCGCGCGCGCTCATGCTGGCGGTGCTGGGCGCGGCGCTGGGGCCGGCCTGGTTCGCGCTGCTGCTCGTGGTCTGGGGGCCGCTGGTGGCCCTGGCGCGGGTGGTGATGGGCGTCCACTATGTTTCCGATATCGCCGCCGGCGCGGTGTTGGGCCTGCTGTTTGGCTGGGGGCTGGCCTGGCTGCACCCGGCGTTCATGGCGCTGCTGCCGGCCTGGCTGATCCGCTAAGCCGGACGCCCAGGGACAGGCGCGGAGAATTGCATGGGCACCTTGTTTCTCGTCGCCACGCCGATCGGCAACCTGGAAGACATCACCGCCCGGGCGCTGCGCGTCCTGCGCGAGGCCGCGCTGATCGCGGCGGAGGACACGCGCCACACGCGCCGGCTGCTGACCCACTTTGACATCCACACCCCGGTCACCAGCTACTTCGAGCACAACAAGCTGCAGAAGCTGGAGGCTGTGGTGGAAGCCCTGGCGCAGGGCGATGTGGCGCTGGTTTCGGACGCCGGCACGCCGGCCCTCTCCGACCCCGGCTATGAGCTGGTGCGCGCCGCCCTGGCCGCCGGTTTCCCGGTGACGGCCATCCCCGGCCCTTCGGCTCTGCTGACCGCGCTGGTGGCCTCCGGCCTGCCCACCGACGCCTTCCTCTACCTGGGCTTTCTGCCGCGCAAGGACGCCGAACGCCGGCGGCTGCTGGAAAGCGTGGCCGGCGAGCCGCGCACCCTGGTGGCGTACGAGGCGCCGCATCGTTTACTCGATACGCTGGCGGAAGTGCGGGCCGTATTGGGCAACCGGCCGCTGGCCGTGGCGCGCGAGCTGACTAAGCTTCACGAGGAGATTTATCGCGGCGCCGCCGCGGACGCCCACGCGCACTTCGCGGCCAAGGAGATCCTGGGCGAGATCACGCTCGTCATCGCCGGCGCCGCCGCGCTGCCCGTTGAACGCTGGGAGGCCGCGCGCGTCCAGGCCGAACTCGCGCGCCTGCTCAGCGCCGGCCTCAAGCGCAAGGACGCCGCCCGCCGCGTGGCCGAGCCAGCGGGTTGGAGCGCGCGCGAAGTCTATAATTTGCCGGCCGCCGATCATTGACTACCCCGGTGACAATCGCATGCTCAATCTTGACGACTTGACCGCCTTCGCCCCTCTGGATACGCGCGGCTTGCTCCAGCACATCGCGGCCTGGCCGGCGCAGTTGGCGGCCGCCTGGACGCTCGGCCAAAGCCTGGCCTTGCCGGAGAACGCCCGCGCCGCGCGGCATATCTTGCTCGCCGGCCGCGGTGATTCCGCCCTGGCCGGCGAACTGGCACGCCAGGCGGCCCAGCCCACCGCGTCCCTGCCCATCACCCTGTGGACCGGGGCGGAGCCGCCGGCCTGGCTGGGCGCGGAGACATTGGTGATCGCGCTCTCGCATTCAGGCGAGACGCCCGCCACCCTGGCGCTGGCGGAAGCGGCGCAGGCGCGCGGCGCGGCCCTGTTAGCGGTCACGCGCGGCGGCCGGCTAGCCAATGTGCCAGGCGGCGCCGCCTGGCGCTACACCACCGCCGCCAACGCGCCGGACGGCTTTGTGCCTCTGGCGGCGCTGACCCTGGCCGCTTTGCACCAGCTGGATTTGTTTCTGCCGGAGGCCGGCGACCTGGCGGAAGCCGAGGCCGCTCTGCGCCACCAGCAAGCGGCCCTGCACGCCGACAGCCCCCTGGCGCGCAATCCCGCCAAGCGGATGGCTGGGCAGCTCTTCAACCGGGCCGCGGCCCTGTTCGTCACCGATGACCTGGCGCCGGCCGGCCGCTGGTGGCAGGGCCAGATCAATCAGCAGGCCAAGGCCTGGGCCACGTGCCAGCCGTTGGCCGAGAGCGACCATGCGCTGGCCGGCCGCTTTCTGCCCG
>JAGOBN010000769.1 GCA_017999235.1 Anaerolineales bacterium
GCCCTGACGGGCAGCGATTATGCCGCGCGCGCCGGCACCCTCACCTTTGGAACCAGCGCCACCGCGCTGACCTTCACAGTGTCGATCACGAACGAGGGGGTTTACGAGGGCAACGAAACCCTGGCCGTGACGTTGAGCGCGCCCGTCAGCGCCACGCTGGGCGCGGCCGCGGCGGCCACGCTCACGCTCGTTGAAGCCACGGCGGCGCCCACGCTGGCCATCGCCGGCGTGAGTGTGGCGGAGGGCCACACCGGGACGCCGGCCGCCGTCTTCGCCGTCACCGTTACCGGCCCGCGCGCTTTGCCAGTGACCGCCAACTACGCCACCCAGAACGGCACCGCCCAGGCTGGCAGTGACTACACGGCCGCCGCCGGGGTGTTGACTTTCCCGGTCGGGGTCAATCAGGCGACGGTCACCGTGTCCATCGCCGGCGACCGCACGTATGAGGCGGACGAAACCTTTGCGGTCCTGCTCTCTAATCTGGGCAACGCCGTCGGCGGCGCGCTGACGGGGGCCGGCACCATCCTGAATGATGATCCGCTGCCGACCGTGAGTTTCGCGCCGGCCGCGGCCGTGGTGGGTGAGAACGCCGGCGCGGTGGTGGTGACGGCCACGCTCAGCAACGCCTCCGCCTTCTCGGCCGCGGTGGATTTCACCACCCGTGAGATCACGGCCAAAGTCGGCGCCGATTTCACGCCCACGTCCGGCACGCTGACTTTTGCGGCCGGCGTCACCAGCCAGGCGGTGACGGTGCCGTTGGTGAACGATACCGGCGTCGAGCCGAATGAGATCCTGGCGGTGGATTTGAGCGGCGGGGTCGGCGTGCAACTGGGCGCGGCGGCCTCAGTCACGGTGACCATCGCCAATGAGGACGCCCAAGCCGGCTGCGCCATCTTCAATAGTTCAGGTTTACCTATGGCGATCCCGGACAACACCCCGGCGGGCATCAGCTCGGTTTTGGCCATCCCCAGCCCAGGGGTGGTGATCACCGAGGTCAACGTGCGGATTGACGATCTGCGCCACACCTGGACTTCCGATCTGCGGCTCTACTTGACGGCCCCGAACGGCCACAGCGTCACCTTGATCGGCGGCAACGGTGTGGGCGGGCGGGCGACCGGCGACGCCTTCCGGTATCTGGTGTTGGACGACGCCGGCCTCTCCTTTAGCTCGAACCCGCAGCCGCCGATCACGGGCAGCTATCATCCGTTCGAGACTTTGGCCCCGCTGCAGGGCCTCATCGCGCCGGGGAATTGGACCCTCAAGGTGGTCGATACGGTGAGCGGCGACACGGGCAGCCTGAACGCCTGGGGGCTGGAGCTGTGCGGGACCTCCATCCCGGTGACGGGCGGGCCGCCCTATGTGACGTATCTGCCGATGATCCGCCTGCGCCAGTGAGGGCCGCTAAGTCAGGACACTTTACCGGGTTGTTTTCATCATTTACTCACTCGCGCGCCGCAAGGGAGGCGAGTAGACTAACGCCGACTGGCCTAGTGCGCCAGCCGGCGTTTCCTTGCCACAAACTCGCTTGACTATGTCGGATTTGCGCCCGCGATGTCTGCGCTTGGGCCGCCGCGCCCTGATGGGCCTCGGCCTATTCGGGCTGGCAGGGTGGCTGAGTGCCTGCGGTTTGTTCCAGCCCGCTACCGCCGGCGAGGCCAGCCTGCAAGATATCCTCAATAATGTGCAGGTCGCCGGCGTGGACGGCAACTTTGCCACCGCCGACAACGGCGCCGGCGTCAGCGTCGGCTCACAAGTGAAGACTGGCGATAACTCGCTGGCCCGGCTGGTGTTCAGCGCCGGCCCCACCCTGCGCCTAAGTTCCAATACCAGCTTCAGCCTGGACACGCCGGAGATGCTGGAAGAAGTGCGCCTGCGCCTGACGGCCGGCCGGCTGCGCCTGAGCCTGTTCGGCCACGCCTTCGCAATTGTCACGCCGGTGGGCTTGCTCCACGTCGCTGGTTTCGGCGATGTCAGCTACCAGGTGGGCGCCAGCCCGGAAGCTGGCGATGACCAATTGGCCTTCCGCTGCTTCTCGGGGCCGTGCCGCTTTCAGAGCGACGCGGCGGTGCTGGAACTGCGGAACCTGGAAGCGGTGACCGTGTTGGAGGGCGGCCTGACGATCTCGCACACGGTCCTGGCCGAATTGGATCTGCGCCAGTTTATTGCCGATAATCCGGGCAGCACGGGGCTGCTGGCCACCTTGACGGCCGCGCCCACGGCCACCGATACGCCGGCGCCGCCCACGGTGACGGCGCCGCCCACGCCGACGTTGGCGCCGGCCGGGTTGGCAACTCCCCTTTCCGGCGCTTCGCCCGTGGCCGCCTCACCCACCCTGGCGGCCACCGCCACCCGGACCGCGGCGCCGTTCCGGACCGCGCCGCCGCGCGCCACCGCCACGCCCGTTGCCAGCGCCGCGCCGCCGCCCACCGAAACCGCCCCGCCGGCCTCCGGCGGCGGCGGCGAGAACCCGCCGCCCACCAATCCACCGCCGCCGCCCACGGCGCCGCCGCCCACCAGCGTGCCGCCGACGGATACCCCGGTGCCGCCGCCCACCGACACGCCGCTGCCCGAGCCGCCCACCAAACCGCCGACCGATACGCCGGCGCCGTAGCCGGCCCGCCGTAACCGG